>JACCTQ010000304.1 GCA_013812265.1 Actinomycetota bacterium | reverse complement strand
GCACGAGCCGCCGGCGCAGAGCGCGGTGATCGGCGCGGTCAACGACGCGGTACAGCCGCAGGACGTCGTCGTCTGCGCCGCGGGGTCGATGCCCGGCGATCTGCACAAGCTCTGGCGGACGCGCGATCCGAAGGGCTACCACGTCGAATACGGGTACTCCTGCATGGGCTACGAGATCGCGGGCGGGCTCGGCGTGAAGCTGGCGGCTCCCGAGCGCGACGTCTACGTGCTCGTCGGGGACGGCTCGTACCTCATGCTCTCGAGCGAGCTCGTGACCGCGGTACAGGAGCGTCGGAAGCTGATCGTCGTGATCGTGGACAACCACGGCTACAGCTCGATCGGCTCGCTGTCCCGCTCGCTCGGCACCGACGGGTTCGGCACCCTGTACCGCTACCGCTCGAACGGCTCGCTCGGTCTCGACAGCGAGGAGTCATCGGACTACCTGCCCGTCGATCTCGCCGCGAACGCCGCCTCGCTCGGCGCGAAGGCGATCCGCGCCGCGACCCTCGTCGAGCTGCGGGCCGCGCTCGAGGCGGCGAAGGCCGAGGAGGGCCCGGTCGCGATCGTCGTCGAGGTCGACCGCTACGAGAGTGTGCCGAGCTACGAGAGCTGGTGGGACGTCACGGTCGCCGAGGTCTCGGGTGTCGCCTCCGTGCGGGCAGCGCGTGCACGCTACGAGGCTGCGCGCGACGACGAGTGGAGGCACCTGTGATCCAGGCCGTCGTGATGGGGCGCGTCGGGATCGACCTCTACCCGAACGAGCTCGAGACGCCGCTCTCCGAGGTGCGCACGTTCACCCGCTTCGTCGGCGGGTTCGCAGGGAACGTGTCGACCGGGCTTGCGCGGCTGGGCGTGCGGGCCGCGATCGTCTCTCGCGTGGGCGAGGACGGCCATGGCGACTTCGTCCGCTCATGGCTCGCCGCTCAGGGAGTCGACGTGCGCTTCCTCGCCGTCGATCCCTACTGGCAGACCCCGCCGACCTTCTGCGAGGTCTGGCCGCCGGATCACTTTCCGCTCACCTTCTACCGGAAGCCGACGGCGCCCGACTGGCAGCTCACGCCCGGAGATTTCGATGCGCGTGAGGTCTCCGGTGCGCCGCTGCTCTACGCGACCGGGACCGCGCTCGCGCAGTCGCCGAGCCGCGAGACGACGCTCGCCGCCCTGCGCGCGCACGGCGGCACGACGATCTTCGATCTCGACTGGCGGCCCAGCCTCTGGAACGAGCCACGCGAGTACCCGGGGCTCGCGGCGGAGGCCGTCGCGGCGGCCGACATCGTGATCGGCAACGAGGAGGAGATGGACGCGGCTCGGGTAGAGGCGCCCACACTTGTGCTGAAGCGCGGGGCGCGCGGCGCGACCGTGTTCGAGGACGGCGAAGAGACCCAGGTGGCGGGCTTTCCGGTCGAGGTCGTGAATGGCCTCGGCGCCGGAGACGCGTTCGCCGCCGCGCTCGGCCACGCGCTGCTGGCGGAGCTGCCGCTCGTCGAGGGCGTGCGGCGCGGCACGGTCGCAGGTGCGCTCGTCGCGTCGCGCCTCGCCTGCTCGGAGGCGATGCCGCGGCTCGAAGAGCTCGAAGTGGCCGCGCAGCGGCCTGTCTTCGAAGTGGACGAGGCGAGGAGGTCTCGGGAGAACCGGGAGGTTCCCGCGAGCGAGCGCGTGGAGCGATGACCGAGTTCCTACTCAAGGCCGGTGCTTGGGAGGATGTGAGCCCGGAGTCGGCAGGATGGCGCTACCTGCACTTCGGCGTGCGCAGCGGGCCGTTCTCGGCCCAGACGGGCGACGCCGAGATCGCGCTGGTGCCGCTCGCCGGACGCTGCCGTGTCGAGGCCGAGGGCGTGACCTGGGAGCTGGGCGGCCGCGAGCACGTCTTCGCCGGTATGCCGTGGGCCCTCTACCTGCCGCGCGACACCGCCTACCGCGTCGAGGCCGAGGGCGACGTCGCGATCTGCGGCGCGCGGTGCGAGACGCGCCGCGAGCCCGTGCTCGTGCGGCCGGGGGAGATCGAGATGGAGGTGCGGGGCGCGGGCAACGCCACCCGGCAGATCAACCACATCGTCGGGCCGGAGTTCCCCGCGGAGCGGCTGCTCGTCGTCGAGGTGTTCACGCCCGCCGGCAACTGGTCGAGCTACCCGCCGCACAAGCACGACGAGGACAACGCTCCCGGCGAGGTCGTGCTGGAGGAGACCTACTTCTTCCGGACGCGCGCGCCCGAGGCGTTCGCCGTGCAGCGGCTCTACAGCCCGCGTCACGGGCTCGACGTCACGGAGACTGTCCGCGACGGCGACCTTATGCTCGTCCCCTACGGCTACCACACGACGGCGGCCGCGCACGGGTACGACCTCTACTACCTGAACGCGCTCGCCGGCGACACGCGCTCGATGGCTTCGGCCGACGATCCGGAGCTCCACTGGGTGCGCGGGGCCTGGGACGAGCTCGAGCCCGATCCTCGCGTGCCCCTCGTCCGCTGATACGCGTCGCCAACGCACCCGTCAGCTACGGCGCGTTCGAGCTGACGGTGGGGACGCTGCCGAACGTGCCGCAGCCCGAGCAGGTGCTCGATGCAATCGCGGCTGCCGGATACGAGGGGACCGAGCTCGGCCCCCCCGGCTACCTCGGTGAAGGTGAGACGCTGCGCGAGCGGCTCCGGCGCCGAGGGCTCCAGCTCGCCGGCGCCTTCGTCGAGCTTCGCTTCGGCGACGGCGACCTCGCGCCGCTCGCGGCCATTTTCGATCTGCTCGAGGGGTTCGACGCGCAACCGATCCTGTGCGACAGGGGCCCGCGTGACGGGGACGTCGATCTCGACGGCGTCGCGCGCGCAGTGGAGCTGGCGCGTACGCGCGGCTTGGAGCCGAGCTTCCACCATCACATGGGCACCCGCGTTCAGACGCCGGCCGAGATCGAGCGACTGCTCGAGGGCACGGACGTTGCGCTCCTCCTCGACAGCGGCCACCTGGCGGCTGCCGGCGGCGACGCCGTCCAGGGCGCGCGCGACTGGCGGCACCGCGTGAGGCACGTCCACGTCAAGGACATCCGGCTCGACGTGGTGGACGCGGCACCGACGTGGGGCGACGCGTGGCGTGCAGGGGCGTTCTGCGAGCTCGGCACGGGAGACGTCGACCTGGAGGAGCTCTTTGCGGAGCTCGCCGGCTACTCCGGGTGGGTCGTGGTCGAGCAGGACTGGCTGCCGGCGCCCGGCGACGAACTGGCAGCGCAGATCGAGGCGCAGGCGCGGAACCGGCGGTGGCTGGCCGAGCGCGTGGGTCTGTGAGGCTCGCACGCGGCTCGGTCGCTTCGTCCCGAGGGACCTGCGCCGCGGCGGTATCCCTGATCCGGCCGCCCGCCCGCGTCTTGAAGCGAGTTCGCATACCGGCGCTGACGATGGCTGTCATCGAGACTTTCGTGGCACCGCACGAGCGCAACGGTGTACCGTCAGAAGCCTGGGGCGTCCCACCCGACGGAGAAGGAGGAAAGCGTGAGCATCCAGCTTGGCGACACGGCACCGGACTTCCAGGCCGAGACGACCGAGGGCCCGATCGACTTCCACGATTGGATCGGCGACTCCTGGGCAGTGCTGTTCTCGCACCCGAAGAACTTCACCCCGGTGTGCACGACCGAGCTCGGTTACATGGCAAAGATCAAGCCGGATTTCGAGCGCCGGAACGTCAAGATCATCGGGCTTTCCGTCGATCCGGTCGGCAAGCACGCAGAGTGGGCCAAGGACATCGAAGAGACGCAGGGGCACGCGCCCGACTACCCGATCATCGGCGACGCGGACTTCAACGTCTCGAAGCTTTACGGCATGCTCCCCGCCTCCACCGAGGGTGACCCGCTCGCGCGCACGCCGGCCGACAATCAGACGGTGCGCAACGTCTTCGTCATCGGCCCCGACAAGAAGATCAAGCTCGTACTCGTCTACCCGA
>JACCTQ010000276.1 GCA_013812265.1 Actinomycetota bacterium | reverse complement strand
CCGCCCTCGTCCGCGGGCAAGGCAGGATGCCCTGTCAAGGGCGAGGGCGAGGTACCGGCGCCGTGTCGAGGCCGCCATCCGGCCCGTGGGAATTTCCGATCAACCATCTAGGTGGTGCTGGATCTTCTGTTGCCCGAGCGCTGCGCGGTCTGCGGAGAGGCGGGTGATGCCGTCTGTCCGCGCTGCTGGAGGCAGCTTCCGCGGCTCACTGGCCCGCGCTGCGCGCGCTGCGGCGCACCAACGGCATGGCCGGTCGCGCGGTGCCGCGAGTGCTCGGGGCGGCGGCTCGCCTTTGCGTCGGCCCGGGCGGCCGTTGTGTACGACCCAGCCGTAAGGTCGGTCGTCTCGGCGTGGAAAGAGCAGGGGCGACGCACCCTGGCCGGGCTCGCGGCAGAGCTGGTCGTCGAAGCCGTACCTCGCCCTACCGTCGAGGCGATCGCCTTCGTCCCGCCCGTCTACGAACGGGCACTCAGGCGGGGACATCATCCCGCCGAGCGACTGGCGCGCAAGCTCGCGCTCCGCTGGAGCCTCGATCTGGTGCGGCCCCTTGCCCGTGCGGGGGCGGCGCGGCCGCAGCGCGGGCTTGCGCTCGCCGAGCGCCGCCGTAACGTCGCCGGGGCGTTTCGTCCCTCGGGCGAGGCCCCGGCCGCGCTCGTGCTGGTGGACGACGTGTACACGAGCGGCGCGACCGCCTCGGCGGTCGCCTCCGCGTTGCGCCGCGCGGGCGCGAGGCGCGTCGAGGTCGTGACGTTCGCCCGGGCGGTTCGTTAGATTGAAGTAGAGGACGTGTTCCCGGCGTGAGGGAGGGCCTAATGGAGCTACAGGTCAAAGGCAGGAACATGGAGGTCTCCGAGTCGATCCGCAGCTACGCCGAGCAGAAGCTCGGCAAGCTGGAACGTCAGCTGAGCGATGGGGCGCGGGTGGAGCTCGAGCTCGCCCGCGAGAAGAATCCCTCTATCGCCGCCAGTGAGGTCGCCGAGGCGACGATCTGGACCAAGGGGCCTGTCCTGCGCGCACGCGAGTCGTCCGCGGACATGAAGGCGTCGATCGACCAGCTCGTCGACAAGCTGGCGCGCCAGATCAAGCGGTACAGCGAGAAGCGGCGCCGGCGGGTGAGCCGAAGCGTCTCCAGCCCCGCTTCGGTTGCCCTGGAAGCTCCTGTCGAATCCGAGCCGTCGCTCGTCAAGACCAAGCAGTTTCCCGTGAAGCCCATGACGCCGGAAGAGGCGGTTCTGCAACTCGAGCTCGTGGGCCATGACTTCTTCGTCTTTCAGAACTCTGAGTCGACCGACGTCAACGTCGTGTACCGCAGGCGGGACGGCGACTTCGGGCTGATCGAGCCGCAGATCTAGCATGTCGGATCCGGACCCCCTGGAGCTCGACCCTCGACCGCCGCTCGAGGTCGGCATCCACGGCGTCGCGCGCCCGCGCCGGTGGGACGCTGTCGTGGTCGTCGCCAATGCCGCCGCTCCCGGGAGCCGCATTCTCTTCACCGTGCTGGCAGATGGCAGCCTGATCACGGACGACGATCTCCCCGCGGGGACGCTCGAGTTGTTCGCTGCCGCTCTCCAACGGGACCTGAAGCCCCCGTATCGCGCCGAGGCCGCACGACAGGACGAAACCCGCTGGGCCGTAGCCGCGCAAGCCATCGAGGTTGTTGAGCTGTCCGAGGAAGTGCCCGGCGGCGTCGTCGAGATGACGGTCCGGGACGGCGCGCGAGCGGTCGTCGTCGACGGGCTTCCCTCGCTCGGAAGCGTGCGCGAGCTCGAGCGGCTGGTCGGAAGACGGTTCGACTCCTACGTTCTCCGTGCGGAGCGAATCGAGGGTCGAGCGTGGGAGGTGCGGGTTACCCCTCTCTAGGCCCTAGTGCTAGTAACGCCGCCCCCGGCGGCGTGCCAATTCCCGATCGACTATCTGATCTCCGCTACAGCTGATGCCGCTACCCTAGGGTGATGCCCCAGCTCGGCAGTTTCGAGAAGGCCCTTCGCCTCGGTGAAGGCCGCCGCCTGAAGCGGCTCCGCGGCCAGGCCGACTACGTCGCGACACTCGAGCCCGATTTCGAAGCGCTGTCGGACGTTGAGCTGGCCGGGAAGACTGCCGACTTCAGGGAGCGTCTCGAGAACGGCGAGGAGCTCGAGGACATGATCTTCGAGGTCTTCGCCGCCGTGCGCGAGGCGTTCAAGCGCACGATTGGCGTTCGCCTTTTCGACGTCCAGGTGATGGGCGGTATCGTCCTGCACGAAGGGGACATCGCCGAGATGAAGACCGGCGAGGGCAAGACGTTCGTTGCCGTGCAGCCGCTCTACGCCAACGCGCTCTCAGGCGACAACGTGCATCTCGTGACCGTCAACGACTACCTGGCCAAGCGCGATGCGGAGTGGGTCGGGCCTGTGTACGAGAAGCTCGGCATGCGGGCCGGCTTCATCCAGAACATGATGCCGTTCGCCGAGCGGCGAGAGGCCTACGCCGCAGACGTCACATACGGAACGAACTCCGAGTTCGGCTTCGACTACCTGCGGGACAACATGGCCGTCTCGCTCGACGGAGTCGTCCAGCGGGCCCATCACTACGCGATCGTCGACGAGGTCGACTCAATCCTGATCGACGAGGCGCGAACGCCGCTCATCATCTCCGGCGAGCCCGAGGTCGCGGCCAAGACCTACTACGACTTCGCACGCGTCGCTCGGCAGCTCGAGGGTGTGCCCACGAAGGGTGTGGCACGGATGAAGGGCGAGGACGAGGTGGAGGGGAAGGACTACGTCTACGACGAGAAGTTCAAGACTGTCTCCCCGGGCGCGGCCGCGATCGAGAAGGTCGAGCGAATGCTGAAGATCGACAACCTCTACGACCCGCGCAACGTCCAGCTCGTCAACCACCTGAATCAGGCGCTGAAGGCCCAGTCGCTCTACCAGAGCGACGTCGACTATGTCCTGCAGGACGGCGAGGTCAAGATCGTCGACGAGTTCACGGGGCGCATCATGGAGGGTCGCCGCTGGTCGGAAGGTCTGCACCAGGCGATCGAGGCCAAGGAAGGCGTCCGCATTCAGGAAGAGCACCTCACGCTCGCAACGATCACTCTGCAGAACTACTTCCGCCTGTACGAGAAGCTCGGCGGCATGACGGGTACTGCGAAGACCGAGGAGAAGGAGTTCGTCGAGATCTACGACCTGCACGTGGTCGAGATTCCCACGAACGTGACGGTGGCCCGTCAGGACAAGAACGACTTCATCTACAAGACGAAGGAAGCCAAGTTCCAGGCCGTGGCCGACGACATCGTCGAGCGCAACCGAGAGGGTCAGCCCGTACTCGTGGGCACGATCGCCGTCGAGACTTCCGAGCACCTCTCGCAGCTCCTGACCCGCAAAGGAATCAAGCACAACGTCCTGAACGCGAAGCAGCACGAGCGCGAGGCCGAGATCGTGAAGGACGCCGGACAGAGGGGCGCGGTCACGATCGCGACCAACATGGCGGGACGTGGTGTGGACATCAAGCTCGGCGAAGGGATCACGGAGCTCGGCGGCCTCTACGTGCTTGCGACCGAGCGTCACGAGGCACGCCGCATCGACAACCAGCTGCGAGGCCGCTCGGGCCGCCAGGGCGATCCCGGGGAGTCGCGCTTCTACCTATCGGCCAAGGACGATCTGGTGCGCCTTTTCGCCGGTGACCGGATCTACCGCATCATCGACCGCTTCAAGCTGCCCGAGGACCAGCCCATGGAGGCCGGCATCCTCTCCAAGCAGATCGAGGGCGCGCAGAAGAAGGTCGAGGAGCAGAACTTCGTCGCCCGCAAGAACGTCCTCAAGTACGACGACGTCATGAACAAGCAGCGCGTCGTCATCTACGGGCAGCGACGGCGAGTGCTGGAAGGCGAGGACCTGTCCGGTGAAGTCGAGGCCTGGATCGACGACGTGATCGAGCGCACCGTTGCGCAGCACACGGAGGCCGACTTCTCCGAGGAGTGGGATCTCGAAAGCCTCGTGACTGCGATGCAGGCCCTCTACGGCACGGATATCACGGTCGACGAGCTCAGTGAGGACGTCGAGCTGTCACGCGAGGCCCTCACCGACGAGTTCCGCGAAGATGCGCGCGACGAGTACAGCGCGAAGCAGGAAGAGCTCGGGCCGGATCTGATGCGCGAGCTGGAGCGGTTCGTGATCCTCCAGGTCGTCGACCAGCGCTGGCGGGAGCACCTGGAGAACATGGATTATCTGCGCGAGGGTGTCCATCTCCGCTCCATGGCTCAAAAGGACCCGCTCGTCGAGTACACGGCCGAAGGCCACACGATGTTCGAGGAGCTCAACGGGGCCATCAGGGAAGAGGTCGTGATGACCCTCTTCCACGCGCAGTTGGCGCCAGGTGACGCCGACGAGCTCCAGGCGGCCCGGAGCGGATCGCGGAACGGAGGCTCCCTCGA
>JACCTQ010000274.1 GCA_013812265.1 Actinomycetota bacterium | reverse complement strand
CAGCCGCAGTCGTCTCGGCGCTGTTGGAGGGTCCGGCGGCCCGTCGAGCAGATGGTGCCGCTGTACGCAGCGCGGTATCCTGTCTAGACGTTGGCCGGGGAAGCGAACGCAGAGGCCTGGGTGGGTGCAGATTTCCAGCAGAGCCATGGCTTGAGGCACCATTTCGGCACGTGCCGGAAGGACCTCGGACGGCGGTCGTCATGACGAGCTCGACCGGCGAGAGCGTTGCCACCCGATACGCGGCCGACGGGGTAGCGACCGAGGAGCCCGTCGTTCGGCTCGAAGACGTTCACAAGAGCTTCGGCGACAACCTCGTCCTGAACGGCATCGATCTGACCGTCGCCACGGGCGAGGTGCTCGTCGTGATCGGTCCGAGCGGGAGCGGCAAGAGCACGCTTCTCCGCTGCGTCAACCTGCTCGAGCCCATCCAGCGGGGGCGCATCTTCTTCGAAGGCGAGGAGATAACCAAGAAGGGCGTGAACCTTCCCGCGCTGCGCCAGCGGATCGGCATCGTCTTTCAGCAGTTCAACCTCTTTCCCCAGCTAAAGGCGATCGACAACGTCACGCTCGCGGCGCGTCGGATCCGCAAGATGCCGCGCGCGCAGGCCGAGCGTCGCGGGCTGGAGCTGTTGCGGAGCGTGGGGCTCGAGGAGAAGGCGCGCCAGCACCCGCATCAGCTGTCGGGTGGCCAGCAGCAACGCGTGGCCATCGCGCGCGCGCTCATGATGGAGCCACACGTAATGCTCTTCGACGAGGTCACGTCGGCGCTCGATCCCGAGCTTGTCGGCGAGGTGCTGATCGTCATGCGAGACCTCGCGCGCTCGGGGATGACGATGCTCGTCGTCACCCACGAGATGCAGTTCGCCCGCGAGGTGGGCGACCGCTTGGTCTTCATGGACGAGGGGCGAATCGTGGAGGAAGGCCATCCGGCGGATGTGCTGGACCGACCCAGGGAGGAACGGACGCGCCGGTTCCTCAGCCGCTCTCTCCAGCTCGCACATTCCCTGGAGGAGCTTTCCATTACCGATGAAGTGATCAAGGAAGAAGGAGGAGTTGAATGAAACGATTCTCAATTGCGGTTGCTCTGCTCGTTGTGGCGGCCGTCGCCGTCGCGGCGTGGGGCATAGTTGCACCGTCCGGTGTCGCGGCTGGTCAGGCCCCACAGGCGAAGAAGCCGAACCTCCCCGCCCTGCCGGCGGAGGTCCGGAGCAGGGGGAAGTGGGAGATAGGCGTAAAGTGCGACACACCGCCGTTCGGCTACATCAAGGACAACACGAACGGCGGCTACGACGTGGAGGTGGCCCGGCGCTTCGCGCAGCTCGCGTTCGGCAACAAGAGCAAGGTCGACCTCACGTGCACGACGACGCAGAGCCGCATCCCGACGCTCACCTCCAAGCGCGTCGACATGATCGCCTCGACCCTCACCTGGACGGCGGAGCGCGAGCAGACGATCGACTACTCGATCCCGTACTTCGGTGCGGCGGGCAAGCTGCTCGTCAAGAACAGCGTGCAGCTCGGCAAGCTCACTACTGCTCTACGTGGCAAGACGGTCGTCACCACGCCGGGGTCGATCTACGACCGGTGGACGAACAACTGCTTCAAGGACACGAAGCTGCTCGTCATCGGCGGTCCGAGCAACGGCGTGCTTGCCGTGAAGGACGGGCGTGCGGACATGATGATGTACGACGACGCCTTCCTCATCGGTGTCGCGGCGAACGATCGGGATCTCAAGCTCACGAACCACAAGTTCCTGACCATTCCGTGGGGTATCGGGATCCGCAAGGGCGACACTGCCACGAAGCGGTGGGTCGACGCGGCCATCCGGCACATGACGAAGGGCGACGAGTTCTGGAAGATCATGCGGCGGACCGTGCCGAGGCGGTTCTACCCGCTGTTCACGAAGAGCGTCCCCAGGCCGAAGGTGAAGCTGGCCTTCCCGCGGGGAACTGTCCCCGAGCAGGCTTGTCCCCGGTAGGGACCTCGGCTCGCAGTAGCAAAGGAGCGGCCGCGCCGAGCGCGGCCGCTCCTCCTCTTTCCGTCGATTTGGAATCAACCATCTAGTGCTCCGTCCCGAAAGCCACTCGCGCCCTGGGCGGCTGCAAAGCGGCGCCGGACTGCGTCCTCAGTCGCTTACACGTGCACGCACATGCGCGCTCCCTGCGTCCTCCCCCCCCGGCTTGCTTTTCGCGCGCCAGGATCATCAAGCGACTTCCGGGACAGAGCACTAGCGGCCATGGACGTCCTCGCTTTCGAGTGGGCGGCCATCTGGGAGTACCGCGAGGACCTCCTCGAGGGCCTCGTCGAAACCCTCAAGGTGGCCGCCATCGGTGTTGTCGGCGCGTTCCTCGTCGGCCTGGTCCTCGGCGCTGCGCGCGCCCACCGGGTGCCGATCGTCAGCCAGCTCGCGGCCGCCTACGTCGAGGTGATCCGCAACACGCCGATCCTGGTCCAGATCTTTTTCGTCTTCTTCGCGCTGCCGCAGTTCCACATCCGCTTCGAGCCCGAGACCGCGTGCTG
>JACCTQ010000270.1 GCA_013812265.1 Actinomycetota bacterium | reverse complement strand
TGTCCCAAGTGCGCAGGCCCGTACTCGTGGAAAGCCCTGTCGGGTGGCGATAGCCCGAAGGATCCGTACCCGGACGAGAGCTGAAGTCGCGTTTCGGGAAGCGCGAAGCCCGCGAGCTCATGAATGACAAACGAGGGCCGCCGTGCGCGCGGCCCTCGTCTCGTGTGTGGAGTCTCATGCCAGGGCCTGTTGCCCTGTGCGTTGCCCTTGCGGCGCGGTTTTTCCCTTTGGAAGCAGGAAGCGCTGCGTTTGCAGGCGCTTCCTCGAATGTGTCGCCCGTATGGGACGAGAGCGGTCGTTAAGTCTTCGTTAAATCTCACCGTTCCGAGGAGAAAGAAAACCGCAACCGTCGTTTAATCGAATAGTCGAGGGAGATATAAGGAGCGAAATGCCTGCCACTGAAGTGGACACCCGCGAAACCGAGATCGAGCGCATCAACCGCTGGCGTGCGGCTGAGCTCGAGCGGGCGGGCTACGAGCCCCGCGGCGCCGCGAAGGTGGCCGCTCGGCACGACATCGATCTTCACTCGGCCATCGAGCTCGTTCAGCGCGGCTGCCCGCCGGAAGTCGCGGTCGCGATCCTTCTGTAGAGCTCGCGCCGTCCGACCCTTCGCGCTCGACCGGCGGCTCAGGGCAAAATAGGGTGGCATGCTGCGGCTGATCGCGTCCATCCCTTCGCCGGACACCGGCGTCATCGACCTCGGCCCGCTCTCGATCCACATGTACGGGCTGATGCTCCTGCTCGCCATCGCAGCGTGCGTGGGACTCACGGGCCTGCGCTGGACACGGCGCGGCGGTGACTGGGATCTCGTTCTCCGCGTCGCCGTCTGGGGCGTCGCAGGGGGCATCGTCGGCGCCCGCGCCTATCACGTGGTCACGAGCTGGGATCAGGTGCCCGACCCGAAGTGGCGGGGTGTCTTCGCGGTATGGGAAGGCGGGCTCGGCATCTGGGGTGGGATCCTCCTCGGGACGATCGTCGGAGCAGTCGTTGTCCGCCGTTCCGGGGTGCGCGTCTTTCCTTTTCTCGACGCGGCCGCGCCTGGCCTTCTCCTCGCCCAGGCGATCGGACGTGTCGGCAACTGGTGGAACCAGGAGCTGTTCGGCAAGCCCACCGATCTGCCCTGGGCGCTCGAGATCGACGAGGCGCACCGTCCGCTGGAGTACCTCGACTCCGAGACCTTTCATCCGACGTTTCTCTACGAGTCGCTCTACTGCCTGGGGTTGATGGGGCTGCTCCTGCTCCTGGACTCGCGCTTCCGCTTCCGGCCGCCTGCGCTGTTCGCTCTCTACATCTCGCTCTACACGGCCGGGCGCTTCTTCGAGGAGCTGATCCGGGTCGATCCGGCACACGAGCTGGCCGGGCTGCGCCTGAACGCCTGGGTCTCTATCGTCGTCTTCGTCGCTTCCACCGCCTTCTTCGTCTGGTGGCAGTTCCTGCGCAGACGCGGCGACGACACGCGGCCGGCTGCTCCACCGAAGGGACCGGCCATGGCAATTCCGAAGGGCCGCGTCCGCTCCGCTCGCTAGCGTTGGCTCGTGGCGCCGGCGGTGCGAGAGCTCGAGCTCGACCTCGACGCGTTCGAGGGGCCTTTCGATCTGCTCTTGACGCTCGTGCTGAAAGAGGAGCTAGCCCTGGCCGAGGTCGACGCCGTCGGCATCATTCTCGCCTTCCTCGATCGACTCGCGGAGCGCGGAGTCGACCTCGAGAGCTGCGGCGAGTTCCTGGTCCTCATCTCGGCACTGCTGGAGCTGAAGGCGCGAGCTCTCTTTCCGGAGGCAGACGTGGAGTTGAGCGAACTCGACGCAGACGAGGCGGCCGAAGAGCTCGCGCGCCGGCTAGAGGAGTACCGGCGCATCAAGGAAGGCGCGGCCTGGCTGTCCGAGCGGCTGGCCACCGGAGGTGATCGCTTCTTCCGCCTCGGCCCGGCGCCGTTCTCGCCGCGGCCGGCAGTACGGCTCGCCCCGCAGGATCCCGAGCGGCTTGCCGGCGCGATGCGAGCGCTCGCGGCGGAGCCTCCGGCCGTGTCGCTCGCGCACATGGAGCTCCGCTTCCCGCCTGTCTCCCAGTTCCTCGCGCGCTTCCGCGCCGTGCTGCGCCGGCGCAGCCGTTTCGACTTCGCTGCGGAGGTGGGGGAGCTGTCGCGGGTGGAGCAGGCGGTCGCGTTTCTCGCGCTGCTCGAGCTGTACAAGAGCGGCGAGGTAATGATCTCGCAGGCGGCTCCTTTTACTCCGATCAGGATTTCGCGCGCCGAAGGCGAAAGAGGTGACCGATGGATCGCCCGCTCCGCCTGATCTCTACGAACCCGGTCGACCGGCTGGCGCGCACCGTCGAAGCGCTGCTCGTCGTCGCGTCCGAGCCGCTCTCGGCGGAGCGACTCGCGGAGGCGGCAGACGACGACGTCGAGCGCGTCGTGACGGCGCTCGGGCTGATCGGCGAGCGCTACCGCGAGGGCAGAAGCGGAATCGTGCTCGAGCACGTGGCCGGCGGGTACGGCTTTCGAGCCGCGCGTGAGGCAGCAGATGCGTGCGGCAGGCTGTTCGAGCGTCCCGTGCAGCGAGGGCTGTCGCAGGCTGCTCTGGAGACGCTCGCCGTCGTGGCGTATCTCGGCCCTTGCAGCCGGCCGGAGATTGCTCGCATCCGCGGCGTCGCGGCGGACTCAGCCGTGGCGGGGCTCGCCGAGCGCGGGCTGATCGCCGAAGCGGGCCGCGAGACCGGAGGCGCGATCCGGTACCGCACGACGGCGCTGTTCGAGCGCGTCTTCGGCCTGGCGAGCCTCTCGGAGCTGCCGCGGCTGGACGAGCTCGGCGAGGGCGCCGAGGAGATCCGCGAGCGCCTCGTGGCGGTCGCGGAGCGCCGGCCCGCGTAGGTCGTTCCGACTGCGGAGCTCGCCCATGGTGCATCTGTCGCAGTCGGCTGCCTGGCGCAGTAGGGACAGGTCAGGCCAGGGGCTCTATCGCCAGAATCAGGCGCAGGCTGGCCGAATAGCTGCGCTCGAGCGGACGGTCAGGAGGCTCTCGACAAAGCGGTAGCCCAGCGCCCGAGCGCCTCGATCATGCTGCGCAGCTGCTCGCCTCGCTCCGTGAGGACGTACTCCACCCGGGGCGGGCGCGAATCGACGACCCGTCGCTCGAGGATGCCGCCCTCCTCGAGCTCGACAAGACGCAGTGCCAAGGTGCGCGGGGGCACCGGCCCGACGGCCTGCTTGAACTCGTTGAAGCGGACTGCGCCCGTATGCGCTGCGTAGACGATCGAGACCGTCCAGCGACGCTCGAGGAGGCCCGCCGCCTGGCGGACCTCCTCGGGGACGGGCTCACACTGCTTGCAGCGCCACATCGCAGCGGCTAGGCCGGAAGAACGACCGGATCCGGCTCGAGCGCCACGTCGAGCACCTCGCGCAGGCTCATGACCGGGTGGAACGTCATCTGCTCGCGCACGGCCTCGGGCACGTCGTCGAGGTCCGGCCGGTTGCGTTCGGGCAAGATCACGTCGGTCAGCCCGGCCGCATGCGCGGCCAGCACCTTCTGCTTGAGGCCTCCGACGGGTAGCACGCGACCCTGAAGCGTGACCTCGCCGGTCATGCCGACCGTGTGCATGACCGGGCGTCCCGAGAGGAGAGAGGCCAGCGCGATCGTCATCGTTACGCCCGCGCTGGGACCGTCCTTCGGGATCGCGCCCGCAGGAACGTGCAGGTGGAAGGAGTGATCCTCGAACGCGGACTCGTCGATGCCGAGGTCGCCGGCATGCGCCCGGACGTAGCTGAGTGCGATCCGCGCCGACTCCTTCATCACGTCGCCGAGCTGACCGGTGAGCATGAGCTCGTTCCCGCCTCGCATGGACGTGGCTTCGATGAAGAGGACATCGCCGCCGGTCCCCGTGACGGCCAGGCCG
Source organism: Actinomycetota bacterium (assembly GCA_013812265.1). GTDB lineage: Bacteria > Actinomycetota > Thermoleophilia > Gaiellales > Gaiellaceae > JACCTQ01. Next base: position 1,096 of record JACCTQ010000270.1, on the reverse strand, counting down.
GTCGCCACGCCCGGGGTGGCCGTACGCTCGGCGGCCTCCTGGAAGAACTTCTGGCGGCCCAGCGCATCGCGGACAGCGGTCCCATCGATGACGACCGGTGGCTCGACCTGCGCAGACGCGATCCGGGTCGCCGTCTTGCGGAGAATGGTGCCGAGCTCACGCTCGAGCTGCCGGACGCCGGCCTCGCGCGTGTACTCGGTGATCACCGTCTCCAGCAGGATGTCGTCCAACGTAACCTCGTCCTCGCGCAGGCCGTTTCGCTCGCGCTGTCGGGGCCACAGGTAGCCGCGCGCGATCGCGACCTTCTCGTCGACCGTGTAGCCGTCGAAACGGATGACTTCCATGCGGTCGAGGAGCGGCCCGGGGATGGTCTCGGAGATGTTCGCCGTGGCGATGAAGACGACCTCGGAGAGATCGAGCTCGACGTCCAGGTAGTGATCCCGAAACGAATGGTTCTGCGCGGGATCCAGCACCTCGAGTAGAGCGGAGGACGGGTCGCCACGCCAGTCCGCGCCGACCTTGTCGACCTCGTCGAGCATGATCACCGGGTTCATCGTTCCCGCGTCCCGGAGCGCGCGCACGAGCCGCCCGGGGAGAGCGCCGATGTAGGTGCGCCGGTGCCCACGGATCTCGGCCTCGTCGCGGATGCCGCCTAGCGACATGCGCACGAACTCCCTTCCGAGCGAGCGCGCGATCGACTCGCCGATGGACGTCTTGCCCGTGCCGGGGGGCCCGATCAGGGTGAGGATGGCTCCGGAGCGCTTGTCCTCGGCGATGCCGCGCTCCTGGCGGAGCTTGCGAACGGCGAGGTATTCCACGATTCGGTCCTTGACGTCCTCCAGGCCCTCATGGTCGGCATCGAGCACCTCTCGTGCGTCGACGGGATCGAGGTGCTCCTCCGAGCGCTTCGCCCACGGAACGGCGATCAGCCAGTCGAGATAGGTGCGGATCATGGAGGACTCGGGGCTTTGCTCGCCCATGCGCTCGAAGCGTCCGAGCTCGCGCTCGGCCTGACCCCGTACCTCGTCGGGCATGCCCGCCTCGCTGATCTTGGTGCGGTACTCCTCGATCACGGAGCCGTCGTCGTCGCCTAGCT
>JACCTQ010000260.1 GCA_013812265.1 Actinomycetota bacterium | reverse complement strand
CTAGCCGAGCTGACGGTCGAGGAAGTGGCCGGCGGAGATGAGCGCGAGGTGCGTGAACGCCTGGGGGAAGTTTCCGAGCGCCTGCCCCGTGCGGCCGATCTCCTCGGAGTACAGGCCGAGGTGATTCGCGTACGTGAGCATCTTCTCGAAGGCGAGGCGGGCCTCGTCCAGGCGGCCCGCGCGGGCGAGGGCCTCGACGTACCAGAACGTGCAGATCGAGAACGTGCCTTCCTCGCCTTCCAGCCCGTCCGGGGAGGCCTCGACGTTGTAGCGGTACACGAGGCTGTCCGAGACGAGCGTCTCGCCGATCGCATCGAGCGTGGAGAGCCACTGCGGATCGGTCGGGGCGATGAACTTCACGAGCGGCATGACGAGCACGCCGGCGTCGAGCACGTCGGTGTCGTAGTGCTGCACGAAGGTCTGCTTCTCCTCGTTCCAGCCCCGTTCCATGATCTGGTGGTAGATCGCGTCGCGCTCCACACGCCACCGTCGCAGCTCGGACGGCAGGCCGCGCTGCATCGCGATCCTGATCGCCCGCTCGATCGCGACCCACGACATGAGCCGCGAGTAGGTGAAATGCTGGCGCCCGCTCCGCACCTCCCAGATCCCCTCGTCCGCCTGGTCCCAGTGCTCGCAGACCCAGTCGACGATCCGGGTGAGGTCCATCCACGCGGCATGGGCGATCGGGGAGGCGTCGCGGTTGTAGAGGTAGACCGAGTCGATCAGCTCGCCGTAGATGTCGAGCTGCAGCTGGCCGGCGGCCTCGTTGCCGATCCGTACGGGCCGCGAGCCGCGGTAGCCCTCGAGGTGCCCGAGGATCTCCTCCTTGAGATCGGCGCGTCCGTCGATGCCGTACATGATCTGCAGCGGCCCCGCTTCGGCGGGGCGGGGCTCGCGGAAACGTTCCGTGAGCCACCCCATGAAGGCGGAGGCCTCCTCGGTGAAGCCGAGGCGGAGCAGGGCGTAGAGCGAGAAGGCGGCGTCGCGGATCCACGTGTAGCGGTAGTCGTAGTTCCGCTCGCCGCCGATGTGCTCGGGCAGGCTCGTGGTGGGCGCCGCCACAATTGCGCCCGTAGGACGGTAGGTCATGAGCTTGAGCGTCAGCGCGGAGCGGTTCAGCATCTCGCGCCAGCGCCCCTGGTAGCGCGACTGCGCCAGCCAGCGGCGCCAGTAGCCGACCGTCTCCTCGAAGGCCTGTCGGTTCTCGCCCTCCGAGTACTTGCGCGGCACGTAGGTCTCGGGAACCTGCTCGAGCACGAAGGTGGCCGTCTCGCCCGGGTGGAGCGTGAACTCGCCGTGCGCGCCGTCCTCGTGGAAGTCGAGCGGCACCGGCGTCTCCAGGGCGAGCGACAGCGCGGGCGAGCGGAAGAGGACGCCGGCCTCGTGGAAGATCGTCTCGTGCTGGTCGCGTGCGTAGTTGAAGCGGGGCTGGACGTCCACGCGGAACCGCATCTCGCCGCGAACCCCGAGCACCCGGCGTATGAGTCGGTGCCGGTGCTCGGCGCCGCCCGTTCCGATGGGCATGAAGTCCTGCACCTCGCCGACGCCGCCGGGCGTGAGAAAGCGCGTGATCAGGACGTTGGTGTCCGGAAAGTAGAGCTGCTTCGGGACGCCGTCGTCGAGCACGGGCGCGATCCGGTAGAAACCGCCTCGCCGACTGTCGAGAATCGCGCCGAAGACGCTCGGCGAGTCGAAGCTCGGACAGCAATACCAGTCGATGCGGCCGTCCGTGCCGACGAGCGCGATGCTGTGAAGGTCGCCGATGATGCCGTGCTCGGCGATCGGAAGGTAGTCGGGGTCGAGGGGCACGGCGTTTCGCCCTCCGGCAGGGTTGGGCCGCGCCACCTAGGTTCGGAGCTCGTCCGTCGTTCGCAGCCGGCGGGCCTCCGTCTGGAGGAGCCGGTACATCACCCGGGGGCTCGCGAGCAGGAACTCCTCGACGTCCTCCGCCGGCACGTACAGGCAGCGGAGCGGCGCGCGGGCGACGACGTCGGCAACCGTATCCTCGCGGAGAAGTGCGGAGATCTCACCGAAGAAGCTTCCCTTGGGCAGCACCGCCAACTCCTCGTCGTTCAAGACGACGCCCGCCTCGCCGTCCACGATCACGTGCAGGCCGATGGTCGCCTGGCCGCGGCGTACCACCCACTCGCCCTCGTCGAAGGTGACCTCGCGCATGCGCGGAAGCAGCGTCTCGAGCTCGTCCTCGGGGAGATCCGCGAAGAGCCCGAGGCGCGAGACGCTCGCAAGGAGGGTTGGATCCGATTCCACAGAACGAAACTTAACTCGTCAAGCCGGGCCGCCGGGGCGCCAACAACGTTCCCCTTCCGTTCGGGGCGGGCACCAGGGATAATCGCGCGATCGAAAGCGCGCCCGAAATGGAGGAGTTCATGACCACTGTCGCCCCGGACGCCGAGCGGGCGTCATCGAAGGAGCTCGAGCTGATCGACAGGTACTGGCGCGCCGCCAACTACCTGTCGGTCGGGCAGATCTACCTGATGGACAACCCGCTCCTCGAGGAGCCTTTGCGACTGGAGCACACGAAGCCGCGGCTGCTCGGCCACTGGGGCACGACCCCGGGCCTGAACTTCATCTACGCCCACCTGAACCGCGTGATCAAGGCGCACGACGTGAGCATGATCTACATCTGCGGGCCGGGTCACGGCGGCCCGGCGATGGTGGCGAACACGTACCTCGAGGGCTCCTACACCGAGCTCTACCCGAACGTGACCGAGGACTGCGACGGCCTCAAGCAGTTGTTCAAGCAGTTCTCCTTCCCGGGCGGCATCCCGAGTCACGCGGCCCCGGACGTGCCTGGCTCGATCCACGAGGGTGGGGAGCTCGGCTACGCGGTCTCGCATGCATTCGGGGCGGCGTTCGACAATCCCGATCTCCTCGTCGCCTGTGTCGTCGGCGACGGTGAGGCCGAGACGGGCCCGCTCGCGGCCGCCTGGCACTCGAACAAGTTTCTGAACCCGATCACCGACGGCGCCGTGCTGCCGATTCTGCACCTGAACGGCTACAAGATCGCGAATCCCACGATTTTCGCTCGGATACCGCGTGAGGAGCTCGAAGCGCTCTTCCAGGGTTACGGCTACAAGGCCCACTTCGTCGAGGGCTCCGAGCCCGAGGCAGTGCACCGGCTGATGGCCGACACGCTCGAGACGGTCTACGGCGAGATCCGCTCGATCCAGGAGCAGGCGCGCTCGAGCGGCCGCGCGGAGCGGCCGCGCTGGCCCATGATCGTGCTCCGTACGCCCAAGGGGTGGACGGGACCGAAAGAGGTCGACGGCAAGAAGACCGAGGACTATTGGCGCTCACACCAGGTGCCGCTGGCGGAGCTGGCGAAGAATCCCAAGCACCTTGGTTTGCTCGAGGACTGGCTGAAGAGCTACGGCCCCGAGGAGCTCTTCGAGGACGGGCGCCTCAGGGAGGAGCTGCGCGCCCTGGCGCCCACTGGCGACCGCCGCATGGGTGCGAACCCGCACGCGAACGGCGGCCTTCTGCTTCGTGACCTCCGCATGCCGGACTTCCGCGACTACGCCGTCGACGTCCCTTCACCGGGAGCCGGGACGGCGGAGGCGACCAAGGTGTTCGGCGAGTTTCTCCGCGACGTCATGAAGAAGAACCAGGATCAGCGCAACTTCCGCAGTTTCGCACCCGACGAGCACGCATCGAACCGGCTCTCCGCCACGTTCGAGGTCACGGATCGCACGTGGCTGGCGGAGACCCTGCCCGAGGACGACCACCTGTCCCCGGACGGGCGGGTGATGGAGATCCTGAGCGAGCACACCTGCCAGGGCTGGCTCGAGGGCTATCTCTTGACCGGCCGGCACGGCCTTTTCACCACCTACGAGGCCTTCGTCCACATCGTCGACTCGATGTTCAACCAGCACGCGAAATGGCTGAAGGTGACCCGTGACGAGATCCCCTGGCGCCGCCCGGTGGCCTCGCTCACGTACCTCCTGAGCTCACACGTCTGGCGGCAGGACCACAACGGCTTCTCGCATCAGGACCCGGGCTTCATCGACCATGTGGTGAACAAGAAGTCGGAGGTGATCCGCGTGTACCTCCCGCCCGATGCCAACACTCTCCTGTCAGTGATGGATCACTGCCTGCGAAGCCGAAACTACGTGAACGTCGTCGTCGCCGGGAAGCAGCCGAACCCGCAGTACCTCGACATGGATGCGGCGGTCAAGCACTGCACGGCCGGAATCGGCATCTGGGAGTGGGCCTCGAACGACCGCGGCGGCGACCCGGACGTGGTCATGGCGTGCTGTGGTGACGCGCCTACGCTCGAGACGCTGGCCGCCGTCGACCTGCTGCGGGGCTACTTCCCGAAGCTGCGTGTGCGTGTCGTCAACGTGGTCGACCTGATGCGCCTGCAGCCGGCGAGCGAGCATCCGCACGGCATGACCGACGACGAGTTCGACACCCTTTTCACGACCGACCGTCCGATCGTCTTCGCGTTCCACGGCTACCCCTGGCTGATCCACCGCCTCACCTACCGGCGGCGCAACCATCGCAACCTGCACGTACGCGGGTACAAAGAGGAGGGAACCACGACGACGCCCTTCGACATGGTCGTTCGGAACGACCTGGATCGTTACCATCTCGTCGACGACGTCATCGACCGGGTTCGAGGTCTCGGCGGGGAAGCGGCATACGTCAAGCAGGAGATCCGGGACAAGCTGATCGAGCACAAGCAGCACGTCGCCACCTACGGCGACGACCTGCCCGAGGTGAGCGAGTGGAAGTGGTCGCAGTCGTGAGCGCACGAGTCGTCTGCATCTCGCGCGAGCTCGGAGCGGGCGGCGAGCAGATCGGCCGGCTGGTCGCCGAGCGGCTCGGCCTTCAGTACGTCGACGAGGAGGTTATCGCCCGCGCCGCCC
>JACCTQ010000175.1 GCA_013812265.1 Actinomycetota bacterium | reverse complement strand
TCCATCCGCCACGCCAGCTCGCGCTCCGTCCTCCCCACGAACCGCTCTTCGGCGAGGCGTGCGTACGCCTCGCTCGTGATTGCGGCCGCCGTGCGGATCGCATCCAGCTCGGTCTCGTCTTTCACAGCGCGAAGACGTTCGACGAGGCCGCTGCGCGGCACGAGCTCGGTGCCTCCGGCCGCCAGGGTCTCGTAGCCGGCGTATCGCAGGTGGTCGGCCTCGAAGCCGATTCGGCCGGACAGCCGCTCGGCCAGGTCGGCGACGACACTGCGCTTGGTCTCCACGAACTCGACCTCGGGGACGCGTCTTGCGGCCTCGGCATACCTGAAGTCGGTGAACAGCTGCACCCGGTGGGGCTCGACCAGCAAGGCCGCGTTGCTGCTAGCGAAGCCGGTCAGATACCGGACGTTGACCGAGCTCGTCACGAGGAGCGGCTCCTCGAGCCCCACCCGGAGCCGTTCGATGCGTTCGGTCACGGTTGCGCCAGAAACTCGAGCGCGTCTCGGTACCCGTCTGGCCCTCGGCCGAGTATGCGCTTCGTCGCGATGTCGGCTATGACGGAGTGCCGCCGCCAGCTTTCCCGCTGGTCGACGTTCGAGAGATGAACTTCCACGAGGGGCACGGAGAAGAGCTCGAGCGCGTCACGGATCGCGTAGCTGTAATGCGACCAGGCACCGGGATTCACGACGATGCCTTCTGCCCAGTCGAGCTCCTCGTGGCACCAGTTCACGTACTCACCCTCGCTGTTCGTCTGGCGACAGCGAGCGGTACAGCCGAGCTCGACTGCCCATGCGGTGACGCGCGAATGGAGCTCGGCGAGGGACACCCCGCCGTACAGCGCTGGGTCGCGCCGTTCCAGCAGGTCGAGATTCACGCCGTTCAGGACCGCCACGCGCACCGTGATGACTCTAACCGGCGATCAGCTCGTCAAGCGCACGGCGTATGGCGCGCTCCGGGACGTCGTGGTCGATCCGCGGCTTCCCGGGAGCGTCGAGGAGGACGAGACCGATGCGCCCGCCTCGAGCCTTCTTGTCACGCTTGAGGGCGGCCCAGGCAGCCTCTCGATCTGCCTGCACAGGCGTGGGCCGGAGGACTTCCTCGACCGTCCCTGCCTCCTCCTTCAGGTTGGATAGGCGCAGAGCCGCAAGGAGACCGAGAGCGACGGCATCGCCGTGCCTCACGGAGTGCCCGGAGGCGGTCTCGAGCGCGTGCGCGAAGGTGTGGCCAAGGTTCAAAAAGGCTCGCTCACCGCTCTCCAGAGGATCCCGGAGGCAAACGGCCGCCTTGTAGGCGGCTGCGCGCCGCACCAGCTCTGTGTCGGGCAACTCCCAGAGCGGCGCGCCCGCGAGCAGACCGGTCTTCACCACTTCGGACATGCCTTGCCGGCGCTCGGCGGCCGGCAGCGTCTCCAGCAGGGCCGGGTCGATGACGGTGCCCGCCGGCCAGTGGAAAGCTCCCACGAGGTTCTTGCCGGCGTCGAGGTTGATCGCAGTCTTTCCTCCGATGGCCGCATCCACCTGGCCGACTAGTGTCGTGGGTACAGCCACCCAGGCGATCCCGCGCAAGTACGTCCCCGCGACGAATCCGGCGGCGTCGGTTGTACACCCCCCTCCGAGCGCGACCAGGGCACCCGCGCGCTCCAGCGACAGCTCATCCCAGAGGCGCCCGCAAGTCGCGAGCGTCTTTGCCCGCTCGCCGGCCGGCACGCGGTGGGTCGAGTGGAGGCGGGGGCCGAGCGCGCTCCGCGCAGCGGCGCCGTAAATCGTGTCGACCTGCTCGTCCGAGACAAGCGCGACTTCGCCCGAGCCCGGCAGGAGTCGGTCGAGCGTCTTGAGGGCCCCCGCCTCGACATGGACCGCGGCGGCGGCGAGCACGAGCCCGTCCAGGTCGCCTGCACGGACGTCCGAGGCCGTCTCGTAGAGCGGCCGCCGCTTGCGGTACAGCGCGCGGAAGGCAAGCTCGTCCTGGGCCAGCGGCCGGCCCGAGCCGCGAGTCCGCCGCCACGCCTCATCGACATCGACGTCCAGCCAGAAAGTCAGAGCGTGCTCGGCGAGAGCGCGGCGCACGTCGGCCGACCCGACGGCCCCGCCTCCGAGCGCGAGGACTGCGGGTCTGCGATCACGGAGGGCAGTCACGGTCTCCCGGGCCTCCGTCAGTCGAAAGGCGGTCTCGCCACTCGCAGCGAAGGCCTGCCGAATCGGCACGCCCATCAACTTCTCCACCTCGCGGTCGAGATCGAGGAAAGGCCGGCCGAGAGCGTCGGCCAGGTGGCCGCCGAGGGTTGTCTTACCGGCCCCCATGAAGCCGATGAGCGCGACGTGCCTGTCTACCGCGGCACCCAGTCGACTCGCTCCAGATACAGGCGGTGGGCCGCGCGGAAGTCGTCCATCGAGTCGCCGCCGAATTTCTCGCGCGCGGCTCGTGCCAGCTCGAACGCCACCGCTGACTCGGCGACGACGGCGAGCGCTTCCACGGCGGCGACGTCGCTGCGCTCGACCAGAGCCTGGGCCGGCTCGCCGGTCGCCAGATCGACCGAGTCGAGCGGGCGCATCAGCGTCGGCAGCGGCTTCATGCCGATGCGCGCCACGATCGCCTCCCCGTTGGAGACGCCGCCCTCGATGCCGCCGGCGCGGTTCGTCCTCCTGGCCAGGCCGCGCTCGTCTCGCACGATCTCGTCGTGCGCCTCGGAGCCCCGCATACGAGCCAGGGCGAACCCGTCTCCGATCTCGACGCCCTTGACCGCTTGAATGCCGAGCAGCGCGGCTCCCACGCGGGCGTCGAGCCGCTCGGCCCGGGTGGCGTAGGAACCGAGCCCCGGCGGTACGCCGTGCGCTCGCACCTCGACGATTCCGCCCAGCGTGTCGCGGTCCTCGCGGGCGGCGTCGATCGCCGACCGGCCGGCCTCGCCGACGTCCGCTCCCCCGATCTCGACCGCTCGTCCCTCGACATGCACACCGACCTCGGCCAGGAGCGTCTTGGCGACGGCGCCGGCCGCGACGACCACGGCCGTGTGGCGGGCGCTCGCCCGCTCGAGAGCGTCGCGCACGTCGTCGAAGCCGTATTTCATGGCCCCGGGGAGATCGGCGTGACCCGGACGGGGAAGCGTCACCGGCTTCGTACCCTTCCCCGTCGCGCCGCCCCTGGGCGGCCAGGGGCTCATGCCCCACGCCCAATTGGCGTGGTCGCGGTTCCTGACGAGGATTGCCAGCGGCGTCCCGAGCGTCCGCCCATGACGGAGCCCGGCCAGCACCTCCACCTCGTCGCGCTCGAGCTGCTGGCGCGGACTCCGCCCGTACCCCTGCTGGCGGCGATGCAAATCGGCGTCGATCGCCGTCCGGTCGAGGCCCAGGCCGGCTGGGATCCCTTCGACGATCGCGACGAGCGCGGGCCCGTGCGACTCTCCGGCAGTCGTCAGCGTCAGCGTCACGGCTCCAACCCTACGGCCGATCGCATGATCTCCACCGGTGCCTCGTCGCCGGTCCAGAGCTCGAACGCCGCCGCGCCCTGCGCGACGAGCACCTCACGGCCCTCGATCACCCTCGCCCCTGCCTCACGAGCGGCCCGAGCAGTGGCCGACTCGGGGTACGGCAGGTCGATGAGCGTCTGGCCTGGCCGCAGCTCGACGAGCACATCGTCTCGCGCCGAGGTCGCGTTCACGACGAGGTCCGCGTCTCGCACATCCGGCGGCCACAGGCCCCGGCGGGCAAAGGCCCGGGCTTCGGGGAGCGCGTGAAGGAACGCGCGGGCGGCACCGCCGTCCCCCAGGACGACGGGGTGCCCGGCTTCCACCCCGGAGAGCACCGCTGCGTCGGTCGACCACCCATGGGGCCGTCCCTGCCCGAACACGAGCGTGTTCACCGAAGGAACGTCCGTCTCGCAGAGCTGGGCCACCGCGGTCTTGTAGGGCGCGGTCACGTTCGCGCCGGCGAACCCGAGCGCAGAGAGACCGTCCACTGCCGCCGCCAGCCGGTCGGCCTCGACACGCAGCGCAACGTAAGCCCAGTCCAGCCCCCGAGCAGCAAATGCGGCGTTCTGCATCCGGGGAGAGAGCGAATGCTCGACCGGATCGCCAATCAACGCAACGAGGCGAGTAGAGCCGGAGATCACGATGGGGCTCGCACTTCTAACCGAACAGGCGAAGCCTGTTCGGCATCAATAGCCGTGCGCGCGCTGATACCGATCGAATTCGCGCGCGCTCGCCGTGAAGAAATGGTGCAGCTTGTCTGGCTTACGCACGAAATACCGGAAGTTCGTACGCGCCGGCCTGGCAGCGGCCTGCAGTGCCGCGAGGCCCGGATTCGTGATCGGCGTCGGGGGGAGGCCACGGTACTTGCGAGAGTTGTACGGCGTCGGCGAGTTCAGGTGCGACAGCCGCAACGACTCCGTCGCCGGCACCTTGAGCCCGTAGCGGATCGTTGCATCGATGCCGAGCGGCATGCGAGCCTTGAGACGGTTGTAGATGACCGACGCAACCAGCCGGCGCTCCGCGGGCGCCCGCACCTCCTCTTCCACCATCGACGCGATCACGACCACGTCGTACGGCGTCAGGTTTTTCGAGCGGGCATAACGGAGGTCGACCCGCGTCCAGCTCCGGCGGAACGCGTCCAGCTGCTCCTGGACCAACTGTTTGGACGTCGTCCTGCGGTCGAACTCGTACGTGGCCGGGAAGAGGAAGCCCTCGAGCGATCGCCGCTTACCGACGAACCCCTTCGGAAGGCGAGCCCGGGCGGTCACAGCGAGGTACTGCTCGGCCGACAGACGCGTCCTCACTCCTCGCTTGCTGCGGGCAATCCCTTTCACAGCCGTGATTCGCTCGGCCATCTGCGCCCGGGTGAAGCCCTCCGGGAAGATGATTCGGAGCGGCTTTCTGGCAGCAACCGCAGCGCGTGTCGAAGGAGGCGGCGGCGGAGCGGGCGGGTCTTCCCCGTTGCCGAGCGCGGACGTGACGAGCCAGACCGGGACCGCGATCCCGGCTCCCAGGAGCCCGATCGCGATGATGCGCCGGGCAGCGAGCCGGCCACGAGAAACGCTCGGGCGGTGGACCGAAGGCTCGGAGCTCACCGTCGGTGGCTCGACCACTCGAGGTAGCTCGTCAGGAGGTGGGCCGCGGCACGCGCGTCGTCCGGGGCGCTCGCCGATCCGAACCCTGCCCGTTCGGCCAGCACAGTCGTGAAGCGCTCGTCGAAACTCTCTACCGGCACGTCGACGACCTCACGCAGGGCAGCGACGAAGCGTTCCGTCTCCTGTGCCTGCTCACCGTGCTCGCCCCGCAGCGTCAGCGGCAGTCCGACGACGATACGTTCGGCGGCCTCCGCCCGCACGATTGAGGCAAGCTCGTCAAGCCCTCGTTCGCTGGCCGCGCTCTGCACGACGCCGAGCGGCCGCGCGAGCGTTCCACTCGGGTCCGAGACGGCAACCCCCGTCCGCGCGCGCCCGTAGTCGAGTGCAACCACCTTCACGCGGAGAGCGTGTCGACGATCAGGCGCTCGGCCGTCCGCAGCGCGTCCGGAAGCTTCTCCCCGTCTCGGCCGCCCGCCCGGGCCATGGTCGGCCGCCCGCCGCCCCCACCGCCGACGAGCGCAGCCGCCGCCTTGACCACGTCGGAGGCGTTCAACCCGCGGTCGATGACCGTCGGGTCGAAGTTCGCAACGAGATGGACGCGCCCGTCCTCGCGAGAGCCGAGCACGACCGCTGCCGGCGCAGACTTCTGCCTGACGCGATCCGACAGCTCGAGGAGAGCGTCGGCATCCAGACCGTCGACCTCCTCCACCACCACCCCCACGCCTTCGACGATGGCCTTCGGGCTGGGCATCTCGACGCTCGCGGTGACTGCCGGAGCCCGGGTGGATGCATCCCTACGGCCCTGGCGGAGCTGAGCTCGAAGCTCCTCGACCTCGATCGCCTTCGCGTGGAGGTACGCGTAGGCCTCCCCGGCCGTGACGGCCTCGATGCGCCGCGTTCCGGCACCGACGGACGCTTCACCGAGAATGACGAACGGTCCGATCTCGGCCGTCGAGCGGACATGCGTGCCGCCGCACAGCTCACGCGAATAGCCAGGTACTTCCACGACTCGCACCTCGTCGCCGTACTTCTCGCCGAAGAGCATGGTCGCCCCGAGCTTCCGCGCCTCGTCGATTGGCGTGACGAACGCGAGTACCGGGCTGTTCGCGAAGATCCGCGCGTTGACGCGCCGCTCGACCTCGGCCCGTTCCTCGGCCGAGAGCGCCTGGGCGTGCGTGAAGTCGAAGCGAAACTTGTCGGGACGAACCGCGGAGCCCGCCTGCTGCACGTGCCCGCCGAGCACCTCCTGAAGCGCCTTGTGCAGGAGATGGGTCGCCGTGTGGTTGGCCATCGTAGGGAACCGGACCCGCCAGGGGACGACGGCACGCACGCGGTCTCCGGCGGCGAAGCCGTCACCCTCGAACAGGAGCGCCTGGTCGTCGCCGAGCCGGTAAGCCTCGCGCAGCACCGCTCGGGCGCCGGTGTCCTCGCGCTCGATCGTGCCGGCGTCCGTCACCTGCCCGCCGCCGGCGACATAGAACGGGGACTCGCGAAGCTTGGCCAGGAACAGGCCGTCCTCGACCGCTTCCAGAGCGCCGATCTGTGTGAGGACGTCCGTCTTCTCGAAGCCGACGAAGTCGGTCGCGAAACTCGCCTCGGCAGAGAACTCGGCCGCGCGCGCCTCCTGCCGGCTGGCGCTCGCGCGAGAGCGGCTCCTCTGCTCCTCCATGCGGCGCGTGAACTCCTCCTCGTCCACCGCGAGCCCCCGCTCGCGGGCGAGCTCACGGGTGAGCTCGAGGGGAAAACCGTAGGTGTCGTGCAGCCGGAAGGCGTCCGCGCCCGAGATCGTCTCGTCCCCGGCAATCTCCTCGAAGAGGCGCATCCCCCGCGCAAGCGTCTCGGAAAAGCGCTCCTCCTCTGCTCGGAGGATCTCGCGCACCCGCGCGTGGTTCTCCTCGAGCTCGGGATACCACGGGGCCATCTGCTCCGTGACCACATCCGTCAGCCGCCAAAGGTCCTCGAGGCCGATGGCGTGCGCCTGCTGCACGGCCCGCCGGATCACCCGGCGCAACACGTAGCCACGCCCCTCGTTGGAGGGGACGACCCCGTCCGCGGTCAGGAACGTCATACCGCGGCCGTGGTCGGCAAGAATGCGATGCGCCTTCGTCGCCTGCTCGGACTCCCCGAAGGCGACACCGCTCTCCGCGGCGATCCAGTCCATGATCGCCTGATAGCCGTCGGTCTCGTACACGGACGTCACGCTCTGCAGCGTGGAGGCGGCGCGCTCGAGACCCATGCCGGTGTCGACGTTCTGCGCCGGAAGCGGCGTGACGGTTCCATCAGCGTGGAGCTCGAACTCCATGAAGACCAGGTTCCAGAACTCCAGGTAGCGCTCGCAGGCGCACCCCGGCGCACAGGCCGGCTTCCCACAGCTGAGCGCCTCGCCACGGTCGTAGAAGATCTCGGTGTCGGGGCCACACGGTCCCGGGCCCCCGACCGACCAGAAGTTGTCGGCGCGGCCGAGCCGGTAGATCCGCTCGGCCGGCATGCCGATTTGCTGCCACAGCCGCACCGCCGCCTCGTCCTCTCCCAGGCCGAGCTCGGGATCTCCGGCGAACACTGTGACGGAGACACGGCCCATATCGAGCCGCATGTGCTCCGTAATGAACTCCCACGCGTACTCGATCGCCCCATCCTTGAAGTACTGGCCGAACGAGAAGTTGCCGAGCATCTCGAAGAAGGTGAGGTGGTGGCCGTCGAGGCCGACCTCGTCGATGTCGGGCGTACGGAAGCACTTCTGCGCCGCGGTGAGGAGCGGCGCGGGCGGGGTGTCGCGACCCAGCATGAACTGCATCTGTGGCTGGACGCCGGCACTGTTCAGCAGTGTGGAACGGTCCCAGCTAGGTGGGATCAATGAGCCCGAAGGCTGCCGCTTGTGGGCCTTCGACTCGAAGAACGAGAGGTACCCTTCACGAAGCTCGGCCGTCGTCCGCATGGTGGAATCTTACGGGCGTGGATCCCGAGGCCCTGATCCCCCCGCTGCTCGGCTCGCATGACGCTGTCCGCTCGACCCGGCTCGTCGGATCACGCGCGCAGGGCCGGCAGACCGACCTCTCGGACTGGGACTTCCTGGTCGAGACCGACGACCTCGACCGTCTCTGGGCCGACCTGCCCGTCCTGGTTGCACCCCTGACGCCGCTCGCCGCGCAGTGGGACCGCCTCAGCGAGGAAGCCTCCTACTACATGCTCATGCTGCCCGGCGGGCTAAAGGTGGATCTGGTGTTCGATCACCCGCCGGAGCTGCAGCCGCCCTGGCACGTGCGCGCCGACACGCTCGGCGGCATCGACGATCATTTCTGGGACTGGATCATGTGGCTGGGCGGGAAGCAGCTCGGCGGGCGCACCGAGCTCGTGGAGGGGCACCTGGGCGGTCTCATGCTCGAGCACCTGCTCTCGCCCCTCGGCGTCGACGAGCCTCCCGCATCGATTGCCGGAGCGGTCGCGGCCTACCGAGCAGCGCGCGACGCCAGGGAGCACGAGCTCGGCGTCGCCGTGCCGCGCGCGCTGGAAGAGGCGGTGCTACTGCGGCTCGAGAGCGCCGGCTTGCTCACCCGGTAGCGGGCTGCGGGCGCCAGCGGCCGGATTCAGCAGCAGCGCCAGTCGTTTCATGGCGCGACTTCCTCTTCGACCGCGATCTCCTCGCGAATCTTCTCCAGCGAGCGGCGAATCAGCCGCGATACGTGCATCTGCGAGATGCCGACTTGCTGGGCGATCTGAGACTGCGTCAGCCCCTTGAAGAAGCGCAGGTGCAGGATCGTGCGCTCCCGCTCGTCGAGAACGCGGAATCCTGGTGCGAGGAGGGCCCAGTCCTCGGAGATCTCGTACTGCTGCTCCTCGGTGCCGATCGAGTCGAGCGGGGCGAGGTCGCCGTCCTCGTCGCTTCCCCCGCCGGTCGAGAGCGAGACGGAGCTGTAGGCCCGACCGCTCTCGAGGGCCTCGAGCACCTCCTCTTCCTGCGTACCGGCCGCCTTGGCGAGCTCCGGAATGGTAGGCGACCGGCCGTGCTGAACCGTCAGCTGCTCGATCAGGCGTGAGAGCTGGACGTTCAGCTCCTGTAGGCCGCGGGGCACTCGCACGGACCAGCCCTTGTCCCGGAAGTGACGCTTGATCTCGCCGATGATGTTGGGAGTCGCGTACGTGCTGAGCTCGACGCCGCGATTCAAGTCGAAGCGGTCGATCGCCTTGATCAGGCCGATGGCGCCTATCTGGACGAGGTCATCGAGCTGCTCGCCTCGGTAGGAGTACCGCCGGGCCAGCGATCGGACGAGCGACATGTACTGCTCGATCAGTTGCTCGCGCGCGGCCAGGTCTCCCTGCTCGTGGTAGCGGCGAAGGAGGACCTTCTCGTTTCGCTCCGGTGGCATCAGCCCTTCGGTTCCTTACGTTCCGAGAGCATCTTCGTCAGGTGCACCCAGTGACCGCCCTCACGCTCGCCCACCTCGACGCGGTCCATGACCGTCTCGAGAATCCGCCGCAGTCCCACGCGATCTTCCCCGTCACCGGCGAGCTCGTCGCGCACCCGGGCGCCGAAGGGCCCGATGGACGTCTCGAGCGCGTCCGGTCGAACGCGTACGGAAACGGTCACCCGGCCCGCGTCCTCGTCACGGGCAAGCAGGCTCTCCATGCCGGTCTGGAGGTCCTCGAGGCTCTCGATCGTGACGCTCAGCCGGGTGGCGAGACCGCCCAGGACGAGGTTGGCGATCCCGTGGAACGACCGATCGCGCGGCAGGGTGAGCGTGATCTCGTCCATCGGGAAGCGATCCTACGTGGCGGACGAAGACGAGATGATTCCGGCGCCCACGACGGCGTCGTCCTCGTACAGCACCGCCGCCTGCCCGGCGGCGACCCCATACGCCGGCTGGTCGAGGTGCAGCACGAAGCCGCGCGAAGCCGGCTCTACGCGTGCCGGAACCGCCGGCGACCGGTACCGGAGCTTGACCTCGGCCCGCTCCACCGGCGCAAACAGACGCCCGGAGGCCCGCACGCGCCGCCGCGCGAGCGCTTCGCGCGGTCCAACGACGACGCGGTTCGCACGCGGTTCCGTCCGGAGCGCGTACAACGGCGTGCCTGTCGCCACGCCGAGGCCGCGCCGCTGTCCGGGAGTGAACTGCCAGAAGCCGTCGTGCCGTCCCAGCTCTCGGCCTTCGTCGTCGACCACAGCGCCCGACTCGCCGGCGAGCCCGCGGCGCACGAGAAAAGCCCGTAGGTCGTCGCCCGCCAGGAAGCATGCTTCCTGGCTGTCGGCGCGCCCGGCTGCCTCCAGACCGGCGGCGCGCGCCTCGGCTCGAGTCCGCTCCTTCGACTGATCTCCGAGCGGGAACTCGATCTGCCGGAGGCGGCGTGGATCGAGTCGCGCGAGCATGTACGACTGGTCCTTGCCGGCATCGGCGGCGCGCGCCAGGAGGAGCCGCCCGTGGCGCTCGACGATGCGCGCGTAGTGGCCGGTGGCCAGACGGTCGGCGCCCGCACGGCGGGCGAAGTCAAGCAGCTGGCCGAAGCGAAAGCTCCCGTTACAGCGCATGCACGGGTTCGGCGTCTCGCCGCGCCCGTACCCGCGAACGAACGGCTCCACGACGGCCCGCCGGAAGCTCTCACGCAGGTCGAGGGTGACGTGTGGCAAACCCAGCGAGTGGCAGGTCCTGCGCGCGGCGAGCACCGCCTCCGGCGAGCAACATGCGCGCTCCGCGCTCGGACCAGAGGGATCGAGCCAGAGCCGAAGCGTCACCCCGATCGCCTTGGGGCCGCTCCGCAGCAGGGCGACCGCACTGTCCACGCCGCCGCTCATGGCCACCGCCACCCGCCCGGAGTCGCGTCGAGCGCGGAAGATGGGCCCAAGCGCGTTCGCGAGCGCGTCGACGGCGAGTGGCTCTCCAGGCACCGCCGCAGCCTCCAGCAGCGACAGGCCGCCAAGCCGCGCACCGAGTCCATCCGCGTCGGCCTCGAGAATACGGTCTCCCTCTACGCGCAGTCGAACGAGCGCCCAGTCGCCGTCTCGTGAAGAGTCCCCTGCGACCTCGATCATCGTTGCAGGCTAGAGAAAAATGGGTAGACCCGAGCCTGCCGACAACCCCGCACATGTAGGAACCTGGCAAACCAGGTGGGTGCCCTGCCGTTAGGTGCTGCGCACCCTCCGGACGCGGGCTCCCTCTACATGAGTGTTGGTTCTACATTGGTGCGCGGAGCCGCGCACAGGCTCGATCTACCCGGGCAGCATGCTAGCGGATCGCGCGAGGCTAGCCGGCGTAGCGCCAGCGGATCTCCTGCGTGCCTTGCAGGTCGAGCAGATCACCGAGCGCCTTCGTGAGCTGGAACTGCCGTCCCGCCACGTACGGACCCGGGCCGATTACCTGTGTCAGGACCTCGCGACCGTTGTAGGAGATGAAGAGCTTTACGTCGCACGGAAGAACCGAGTGGGCGACTCCGCGCGTCTCCGGAGTGACCAGGTAACCGCATTTGGTCCGCCCGGGCTTGAAGGTCTCGCCGCCCGAGCCGGCAAGACCCGAGTACCAGCCGCCGCCCGGGGCGGGAATCGATCTTGGGAGCGACCCGGCCTCGGAGCGCGCAGCCCGTGTAGATGCGACTGCGAGGGCGATGACGCCGGCTAGCAGCGCCACCGCGGCCAAGGCCAATTCGCGCTGCGCGAGAGCCGGACCGCTCAGGAGCGAACCTCCTCCCCGCCCCGCTCCGCTGTCACAACCTCGTCCGAGACCCGGTCGGAATCGGCCCCCGGGCCGTCGAGGAGCGGATCCTCGGACACGGGCTCCGCCTCGGGCGCCCGCTCGCTCAGCGGGTCGGCCGGCCGCTCGCGGCGACGGAGCCAGCCACGTCGCGGCGACTCGGTGGCCGCGTCGATCTCGTCCTCCTGCGCGCTCGACTCTGTCTTGGCCGGCTGCTCGCCGACCGATTCGCCGGTCAGGGGCTCCGGGGCCGGCGCTTCGCCGCTGCCGGGCTCCGCGGCCGGCGTTGCCCCGAGATCGCCACGCCCTCGGAACCACCGGCGCCGCCTGGACGCGCCGGCAGGCTCGTCCTCGGCCTCGCTGGCGACCGCCGGGCGCGCCTCGGGCTGGCCGTCGCCAGGCTCCTCTACAGGACCGGTCTCGACAACGGCTGCCTCTACCTGCGCTTCTCCAGGCTGCTCTCGACGCCTGAACCAGCGCCGGCGGGCGCGCGGCCCTTGGTCCGGGCCGTCCTCACGCACGTCCCCGTGTTGTCCCGGGCCGCCGCCGGGCGCCGGTTCCTGGGCTGGCGTTTCCTCGGTGGCGTCCCCGACCGCGGTCTGCTCGGGCCCAGGCGATGCGGGCGCTTCAGTGGTCGCGACCGTTGTGCGTTGAGCCATGACCGGGTAGCGCGACTGCCGAGAGGCGATCAACTCGATCAGGGAGACCAGGAGCCACGCCGCAGCCATCACGATCACGATCGAGAGCGGTCGGAGCTCCGCGAAGCCGAGCGCAACCGCCACGAGGATGAGAAAACCCGCCTCTACGGCAAATCTTGGCCCGAGTCGTCCCCACATCCGCCGCGCACCTTACTGCGTCGACTCGACGGTCCGGATGCCGAGCTCGTCGAGCTGCTGACGTGAAACGTCGGTCGGCGCCCCCGTCATCGGATCCACGCCCGCCTGGCTCTTCGGAAACGCCAGGGTGTCCCGAATGTACGGCTCGTCGGCGAGCGCCATCATGAGCCGATCGATCCCCGATGCGATACCGCCGTGTGGCGGCGCCCCCATACCGAGCGCATCGAGCAGGAACCCGAAGCGCACGCGCTGCTCCTCGGGCGAGATGCGGAGGAGATCGAACATCCTCGCCTGGAGCTCTGGCTCGTGGATCCGGAACGAGCCGCCGGCGAGCTCCAGACCGTTCCCGACGAGGTCGTACGCGACCGCGGTCGCCGCTCCCGGGTCGGTGTCGAGGAGCGCCAGCCCTTCCTCGGTCGGTCGGGTAAACGGATGGTGCTCCGCCGTCCAGCGGCGCTCGTCCTCGTTCCAGGCAAGCAGCGGCATGTCGGTGATCCAGGCGAACCGCCACGCGGTCTCGTCGACCAGTCCCAGCTCTCGACCGAGCTGCAGCCGGAGTGCGCCGAGCACCCGCGACACCATCCTGGGCTCGTCCGCGCCGAAGAAAACGGTCGAGCGCGGCTCCGGCCGGAACGCCGACAGCTCCGCCTCGGACAGGAACTTCGCGATCGGAGAGCGTGCCTCGCCGTTCTCTCCGTACACGAGGTAGGCAAGCCCCTTCGCTCCCCAGCCCTTCGCAAACTCTTCGAGGCGGGCGAGCTCCGCGCGCGAGAACTCCTTCGGCACGGTGAGATACCGGACAGCCCGTGCGTTGGCGAACACACCGAAGCCAGAGCCGCGGGTGAGCTCGGTCGCATCCTCGATCTCGAGATCGAAGCGAAGATCGGGCTTGTCCGAGCCATAGCGTAGGTCAGCCTCGCGAAACGGCATCCGGCGGAACGGAATCTCGAGCTCGACGCCGATGCACTCGCGCCACACGCGCTGGACTGTCTGCTCGACCAGATCGAAGAGGTACTCCATGTCGGGGAACGCCATCTCGACGTCCAGCTGGGTGAGCTCCTGCAGCCGGTCGGCTCGCAGGTCTTCGTCTCGAAAGCAACGGGCGATCTGGTAGTAGCGCTCGAACCCCGAGATCACGAGCAGCTGCTTCGCGATCTGGGGCGACTGCGGCAAAGCGAAGAAGCGGCCCTTCTGCAGCCGCGTGGGAACGAGGAAGTCGCGGGCACCCTCCGGGGTCGGCTTCCACATGATCGGCGTCTCGATGTCGACGAAGCCGGACGCCTCCATCTCCTGGCGGATGATCGAGACGGCCTGGGCGCGCATGCGGATGGTTCTCTGCATTCGCGCGCGGCGGAGGTCGATCCACCGGTAGCGCATGCGCAGCGTCTCGTCGACGCCCTCCTCGTCGAGCTGGAACGGAAGTGGCGGGCAGCGGGACAGGATCTCCAGGCGATCGACCTGGACCTCCACCTCGCCGGTCGCCAGATTCGGGTTCACGGCCTCTGGCGCGCGCCGCACGATCTCTCCTTCGGCCTGGACCACGGACTCCGCGCGGGTGCCGTGCGCACGCTCCGCCGCGTCCGGAGCCCGCTCCGGGTTGACGACGAGTTGGCAAATGCCCTCCTCGTCGCGAAGGTCGATGAACACGAGGCCTCCGTGGTCCCGCCTGCGCGCAACCCAGCCCGCCAGCGTCACGCGCTCGCCGACCTGCTCGGAGCGGATCGCCCCCGCCATGGCGCTCCGCCAGGTCATGCCCTCATCTTCTCCACGAACCCGCTCCGGTCGAGCAGAGAGATGTTCCAGTCCGGTCTGCCGTCGCGCTCGCGCACGAGCCCGTCGACGCTGTTGACGATGACGATCCGCTTCGCCTTGAGCCGGTTCGCCTGCGTCACCTGACCCTTGTCCGAGCGCCCTGCGTAGTCCAGCTCCGCGCGAAGGCCATGTCTGCGCAACTCCGCCAGAAGCGGCAGCACCTCACGCCGCTCGTCGTCGTCGTGGCAGACGAAGAAGACGTCGATCTCCCGGCCCTCCGCGACCGCCCCGGTCTCCTGGATGGCGATGAGCAGCCGCTCGATGCCGGCGCCGAATCCGAGCGCCGGCGTGGGAGGGCCGCCGATCTGCTCCACGAGGTAGTCGTAACGTCCACCTCCCACCAGGGCGTCCTGCGCGCCGAGCGCATTGCTGACGAACTCGAACGTCGTGCGGGTGTAGTAGTCGAGCCCGCGAACGAGGGTCGACACCAGCTCGTACGGGACGCCGTAGGCGTCGAGGAACTTGCGAACCCGCGCGAAGTGCTCGCTGCACGGCCCACAAAGCGATTCGCCGATCTTCGGAGCGGCCTCGAGCGCCCGGGAGACGTCCCGGTTCTTGGTGTCGAAGATTCGTAGCGGGCTCACCTCGGCCTTCTGGCGCGTCTCGTCGTCGAGATCGGCCTCGTGGTCAGCGACCCATGCACGAAGTCGCTCGATGTACGCGGGACGGCATTCGCGATCACCGATCGAGTTCAGCTGAATCGTGTAGCTCTCGATGCCCAGCCGGCGGAGAAGCTCGGTGTAGAGCTGGATCACCTCCGCATCGAGCGCGGGTTCCGAGGAGCCGATCGCCTCGACCGACAACTGGTGGTGCTCGCGGTATCGCCCTTTTTGCGGCGTGTCGTAGCGGTAGAGCGCGGCGATCGTGTAGAGCTTGACCGGCTGCGGCCGGCGGTGCAAGCCGTGCTCGACGTAGGCGCGGCAGATCGGCGCCGTGGCCTCGGGCCGAAGAGTAAGTGACCGCCCTCCGAGATCATCGAACGTGTACATCTCCTTGCGTACGATGTCCGAGCCGGCGCCCGACGTGCGCACGAACAGCTCCGTGTCCTCGAAACCCGGTGTCGTGATCGGCTCGTAGCCGTAGCGGGCGCACACCTCCTCGGCCGTGTGCACGACGCGGTTCCACAACGGAAACTCGGACGGGAGCACGTCGTGCGTCCCGCGCGGCGCTCTGAACTTCTTCATCGTGCGGCGCGCAGCTCGTTCAGGAACGGGTTGCGAGCGAGCTCGGCAGCGAGCGTCGTCTCCGGTCCGTGGCCCGGAAGTACGACCGTCTCCGGCGGAAAGCGCTCGACGAGCAGGCGGATCGACTCCGACAGCGCCTCCCAGTCGCCGAACGGGATATCGGTGCGCCCTACGGATCCCGCGAAGAGAACGTCTCCGGAGAAGAGCGAGCCGTCGGCATAAAAGGCGAGGTGTCCCGGCGAGTGACCCGGAACCGAGATGGCTTCGAAGGAGATTTCGGCGGTTTCGAGCGAATCCCCACCCTCCAGCGTGAACTCGGCCTCGTGCGGGCGGACGTAGATGCCCTGTCCCGCGTAGAAGTCGTCAGGGGAGGCGAGCACGATCCGTTCCGCGGCGGGTACGTACACGGGCGCACCTGTCCCTTCGGCGAGATCGGCGACGCCGGCGATGTGATCCCAGTGAGCGTGGGTTATGAGGATCGCCGTGACGCGCGCGCCGAGGCGCGCGAGCTCCAGGCGCAGCTGCGCGGCATCACCGCCGGGGTCGATGACGACGGCCTCGCCGGCGCCGCGCTCACTCCGCACGAAGTAACAGTTCTCCTGCACCGGCCCGAGGACGAAACGATCGATCGTTAGGCTCACCGGCGACGAGTCTAACGGCGTGGGTAGGATCGCTCTCCGTGGCCAAGAGCTGGGACTTGCGGGCGATCGAGACGGCCGGTGGCAGCCGCTCGCCGATCGTTCTCCACTCGGAGGAGGAGGGCCGGGCCGTGTTGATCGGTCTCGAGCCGGGTCAAGAGCTCGGAGATCACCAGGTGAAGGAGCACGCCTTCCTCGTCGTGGTCGAGGGACGAGCCCGGATCGACTCGGGTGGCGACTCGATTGATGCCGGAATCGGCACGCTCGTCTTGCTCGAGCCGAACGAGCGCCGGTCGGTGTCCAGTCCGGACGGCGCGCGGGTGCTTCTACTCTTCGCGCCCTGGCCCGGCGAGGGCCACTACCACGCCGAAGAGCGCGCTGCCCGCAAGCGCGGCTAGCGCCGTCGAGGGGCGCCCGACGGGGTGACACCGCCCTGCTTCACGAAGCGCCGGTACATGAAGCGGTCGAAGAAGTACGTGAACGGGACGAACATGACCAAGAGGTAGGCGGTCTGAAACAAGCGCTGCGCGATGCTGAGATCGCGTGCGATCAGCCACATCGTCGCGAACATGATCGGAGCGAAGATGAGCCCTCGTCTGATCGAACGACGCCAAGAAGGCGGCTCGATCGTGCGAGCGGGCCGGCCTCGGGAGGCGGCGGCACGCGGTTTCGCGGACCCATCCTTGCGCGGCCTGTCCGCTTCCACCTGCTCGACGTCCACTTCCCGACCTTCCTCGTCGACGTAGACGTACTCGTACTCGTGGCGCCGCGACTTTTTTTGGCGGCGGCGCTGCTTCTTGGAGGGCATCGGCGCCTAGCCTAACTTTGCCGCGCCCAGGCGACGCGGCCGTTCTGGACGACCGACGAGACGACATCTCCGCCGAGGTGGTAGGACAGGTAGCGCCAGTCGGGCGCGTCCAGCAAGACGCAGTCCGCCCGAAACCCCGGCGCTAGCCGACCCACGTCGTGCGCTCGGCCCAGGACGTGGGCGGCGTTGACCGTGCAAGCGGAAAGCGCCTGGGCGGGCGTAAGGCCGAGCTGAGTCGCGGCCAGCGAGCACACGAGCGGGAGGCTCTCGCAGAAGGCGCTGCCCGGGTTGAAGTCCGTGGCCAGCGCGATCGCAGCACCCGCGTCGACGAGCCGGCGAGCCGGTGGCATCGATCGTCCGAGGA
This sequence comes from Actinomycetota bacterium, assembly GCA_013812265.1. Taxonomy (GTDB): domain Bacteria; phylum Actinomycetota; class Thermoleophilia; order Gaiellales; family Gaiellaceae; genus JACCTQ01. The sequence goes on along the minus strand of JACCTQ010000175.1, from coordinate 6,481 downwards.
AGAGGGCGCTCGCGGGGAGCAGTACGGCGGTTACCCCGCTCGCGGCGAGAGCGCGAATGCCGTCCTCTCCGGTCGCCTCCAGATGGTCGACCGAGCGCGCCCCGAGCTCGATGGCGAGCTGAACGGCTCCGCTTTCGGTGAACTGATCGCCGTGGACACGGAGCGTGAGGCCAAAGGCGAGGCACGCCTCGAGGTATCGACGCGCCTCGACGAGCCCGAAGGCGCCGCGCTCGAGAAAGACGTCGGCCGACTCCGCCAGCTCCGCAGCCTCGGGCAGAACCTCGGCGAGGAGAAACTCGACGTAGCTCGGGGCGTCAGCGAACTCCGGAGGCACGGCGTGAGCGCCGAGGAAGGTCGGAACGCCTCCCGCCGCCCGGATCGCGCGTAACGACGCCAGCTCTGTCTTGCGATCGAGTCCGTAACCCGATTTGCCCTCGAACGTCGTCGTACCGGCACGCAGCATCCAGTCGCGGTGCCTCGTGACCGACTCGGCGAGCGCACGCTCGCTCGCAGCCCGCGTCGCCCGCACGGTCGACAGGATGCCGCCACCTGCCGCGTGTAGTTCCTCGTAGCCGGCTCCCCCGGCACGGAGGGCGAACTCGTCCACACGGTCGCCCGCGAAGCAGAGATGCGTGTGACAGTCGACGAGGCCCGGGATGGCGCAGAGCCCGCGACCGTCCACTTCCAGGAGGTCGCCCTTCAGACGGAGATCCTTCATCCTCCCCACGTCGCCGACCAGTCCTCCCTCGCAGAGGAGGTACGCGTCGCGAACTAGCTGAACCTCGCCCAAAGCCTCCCCGCGCAGCGGAACGCCCTCACCGCTAGGGGTGACGAGCTGCGCGAGATCCCGGATCAGCAGCCGATGTGGTTCGCCGGGACGTGCGGTCACGAGGCCGGCGACGCGGGCAGGTCGAGTCCGAATCGCTCGGCCGCCTCGCGCGCCTCGGGATACCCGGCATCGGCATGCCGCATGACGCCCGTGCCCGGATCGGCCGTGAGGACGCTCTCGAGGCGCTCAGCAGCCTCGTCGGTCCCGTCAGCGACAACGACCATGCCGGCGTGGATCGAGTTGCCGATGCCGACGCCCCCGCCGTGATGAACGCTCACCCAGGTCGCGCCCGCAGCCGTGTTCAGGAGGGCGTTCAGGATGGGCCAGTCTGCGATCGCATCGGAGCCGTCGCGCATGTCCTCGGTCTCCCGGTACGGCGAAGCCACGGAGCCCGAGTCGAGATGATCCCGCCCGATCACGATCGGCGCCTTTACCGTGCCGGCACGGACGAGCTCGTTGATGCGGAGACCGGCGCGGGCCCGGTCTCCGAGACCCAACCAGCAGATGCGAGCAGGCAGGCCCTGGAACGCGACTCGCTCAGAGGCCAGACCGAGCCAGCGCTGCAGAGCCGTGTCGTCAGGAAACAAAGCGCTCAGCTCTGTATCGATGGTGTGAATGTCACGCGTCTCGCCCGAGAGAGCCGCCCAGCGGAAGGGGCCTACTCCGCGGCAGAACAGCGGACGTATATAGGCCGGGACGAAGCCCGGGTATGTGAACGCTTCTTCGACTCCTGCCTCGCGCGCCTCCCCTCTCAGGTTGTTGCCATAATCGAAAACATAGCTGCCCCTCCGGACGTACTCGAGCAGGGCCTCGACGTGAGTCCCGATCGAGGCGCGGGCACGGCTCAGGTACTCGGCCGGGTCCTCTCGGCGCAGGCGATCGGCCTCCTCGACGGACAACCCGGCGGGGACGTAACCGTTCAGGGGATCGTGGGCCGCCGTCTGGTCGGTTACCAGGTCGAAGTGCTCCCCGCGACGGGCCAGCGCGGGAACGATCTCCGCCGCGTTTCCCTGCAGCCCGACGGACAGCGCCCGCCCCGCCTCGGCCGCACCGCGAACGCGCGACACGGCGTCGTCGAGCGACCCGGCCGCCTCGTCCAGGTAGCGCATGTCGAGCCTACGCCGGATCCGGTCGGGGTCGACCTCCACACAGAGGATGGCTCCGCCGGCCATCGTGGCGGCGAGCGGCTGCGCGCCCCCCATCCCGCCGAGCCCGGCCGTGAGCACAGTGCGGCCCGTGAGATCTGGCGTCCCGAAGTGGCGCTCGGCCGCGGCTACGAACGTCTGGTACGTGCCCTGGAGGATTCCCTGCGTACCGATGTAGATCCAGCTGCCGGCGGTCATCTGCCCGAACATGGTGAGACCCTCCGCTTCCAAGCGCCGAAACTCATCCCAAGTGGCCCAGCGCGGAACGAGCAGCGAGTTCGCGATCAGGACGCGCGGCGCGCCGGGATGGGTTCGGAAGACACCGACCGGCTTGCCGCTCTGCACGAGCAGCGTCTCGTCGTCTCCGAGTCGAAGCAGCGTGCGAACGATCGCCCTCAGCGCGTCGTGGCTCCGCGCAGCTTTCCCGGAGCCGCCGTAGACGATCAGCTCCTCCGGCCGTTCCGCCACCTCGGAGTCGAGATTGTTGAGCAGCATCCGCAGTGGCGCCTCGGTTAACCACGAGCGCGCGTGAAGCACCGTCCCGCGCGGGGCCTGGATTGCAGAGAGATCTCCGCAGAGATCCTCGACCACGGCTTCGACCGCGGCCGCGGACGTCATGCCCTCTCCTGCTGCTCCCGGAGCTTCTGGCGGAAGCGCCACCACGCCCATCCGGTGGCGATGACGAAGAAGCCGACGGCGAAGACAACAGCGCGCCCGAGGTTTCCGTTGGTCAGGTACGCGACGAGGACGAGAAGCAGCGACAGCACGCCGTAGAAGATCAAACTATCTCGAAACGGTCGCTTGGGCAGCGGCAGGCCGGCATCCAGGCGCGGCAGCCTCTCGGGCTTCTGCCGCTTGCGCGCGGTCACGCGAGCTCCGTGACGACTTCTTCGACTGCCCCGATCAGAGACCCGTCTCGAATACTCACGGCAAGCGCCTCGATATCGCCGGCGAGCGGCCGGTCGTCGCGGAGCCGCGGCGACAGCGCCCGGATGAAAGCCCGAGCGGCCTCTACGGCGTTGCCTGGACGAAGCGGCGCTAGAAACTCGACCGCCTGGGCGCCGGCGAGCAACTCGATCGCGACCGCGCGTTCGGCATTCGCGAGCACTTGCCAGGCTTTCAGCCCCGACGCGTTGCCCATGGAAACGTGATCCTCCTGGCCGGCACTCGTCGGTATGGAGTCGACGCTCGCCGGATGGCAGAGAGACTTGTTCTCGCTCACGAGCGACGCGGCCACGTACTGCGGAATCATGAAGCCCGAGTTCAGGCCCCCATTGCTTGTCAGGAACGCGGGCAACCCGCCCGAGAGGCTCGGATTGACGAGACGCTCGAGGCGCCGTTCGGAGATGTTGGCGAGCTCCGAGACGGCCATCGCGAGTGCGTCCAGCGCGAACGCAAGCGGCTGGCCATGGAAGTTGCCGTTCGAGACGAGCATGTCGTCGTCGACGAGGACGAGTGGGTTGTCCGTAGCCGCATTCAGCTCGATCTCGATCGTGGCCGTGACATACGCGAGCAGGTCGCGAGCCGCCCCGTGTACCTGCGGTGCGCACCGCAGCGAGTACGCATCCTGCACCTTGTCGCACCAGCGGTGCGACTCGTTGATCGCGGATCCCTCCAGGAGCCGGATCACGTTCGCGGCCGACTCTGTCTGGCCACGGAGCGGCCGCAGCTCGTGCACCTGTGGGATGAAGCTCGTGCGGGAACCCTCGAGGGCCTCCAATGACAGAGCACACGCAACGTCCGCCGTCGTCGCGAGACGCCGCGCCCGCACGGTGGCAAGCGCACATTGAGCGGCCATGAATTGCGTGCCGTTGATGAGCGAGAGGCCCTCCTTCGCGCGCAGGCGTATGGGCTCGAGACCTGCCGCGGCAAGCGCACGGGCACCCGGAAGGAGCTCGCCGTCGACCGACGCCTCGCCCTCGCCGATCAGCGGAAGCGCCAGATGAGCGAGAGGCGCGAGATCGCCGCTCGCACCCACTGAGCCGCGGCTCGGAACGCGAGGTAGCACGCCGCGGTTCAGGCACTCGAGGAGCAGGTCGACGAGCTCGGGGCGTGCCCCGGAATATCCTTTCGCGAGCGTGTTGCTCCGCAGGAGAAGTGCGGCGCGAATGACTTCATCCGGATAGGGCTCGCCGACTCCGCACGCATGGCTGCGGAGTAGCCGCACCTGCAGCTCCTCGGTGAGCTCGACTGGGATCGATCGAGAGACGAAGCGGCCGAAGCCGGTGTTGACGCCGTACGTGTGCTCCCGTTCGCCGTGTGCGGCGTGCTCCACGAGCTCCCGGGCGGCACGCATCTTCTCCCGGGCCGACTCGGCGATCACCGCGGGCGCGCGCTCCACTGCGACGGCCCAGACGTCACCGAGGGTGAGGTCTTCGCCCGTGAGCGACCGGGTTCCGATCACAGGGCGAGTGTAGCCTCCGGTTGCGCGGAAACACTTTGCATTTCGGACGGTCTGCCGCCGCTAGAGTTGCGGCGATGCCGACCTCCTACTGGGTGGACTCCACCCCGGAGACGGACTTCCCGTCGCTCACGGAGACCGTCTCGGTCGACGTGGCGGTTCTCGGAGGAGGCATCACCGGCATCACCGCGGCAACGCTCTTGAAGCGGGCCGGCAAGACGGTCGCGCTCCTCGACATGAAACGCATCGTCCGCGGTGTCACCGGCTACACGACCGCGAAGCTGACCGCCGGCCAGGGCCTCATCTACGCCGAACTGATCGAGAGCTTCGGCGAGCAGGTCGCTCGCGGCTACGCGGAGTCGCAGCAGGAGGCGATCGAGCGCGTGGCCACGATCACGGACGAGGAGAGGATCGACTGCGACTTCGAGCGAACGAGCAATTACGTCTACACCGAGTCTGGGGACGAGCTGGAGCCCCTCCGGCGGGAGGTCGACGCGGCTCAGCGGCTCGGTCTTCCCGCCTCGTTCGTCACCGAGACCTCGCTGCCCTACGAGATCGCCGGCGCGATCAAGATGGACGGGCAGGCGCAGTTCCACCCGCGGAAATATCTCTTGCCGCTGGCGCACAGCCTGCCGGGAGACGGGAGCCACGTGTTCGAATACACCCGGGCGACCGGCGTCGTGGAGGGTGACCCCTGCCGGGTCGAGACGGACAAGGGTCCCCTCCGCGCGCGGGACGTGATCCTCGCCACCCACATTCCCTTCCTCGACCGCGGGTTGTTCTTCGCCAAGGTGCACCCGTATCGCGGCTACGGCCTCACAGCGCCGATTGCCCCGGACCTGGCACCGAGCGGGATGTACATCACTTCGGGCCAGCCGACCCGCACGATCCGCCCGGTGCCGGACGGCGCAGGCGGCATGCTCCTCCTCGTGGGAGGGGAGAGCCACAAACCCGGTGACGATCCGGATACCGAGCGGCGCTACCGCGCAATCGAGGACTTCCTCGCCGAGCGGTTCGGGCTCCGCGAGGTCACCCACCGCTGGTCGAGCCAGGACTACATCCCGGTGGATCAGCTCCCCTACATCGGCAGGCTGACCCGGCGCTCCAAGCACCTGTACGCGGCGACCGGCTTCAGGAAATGGGGCCTCACGAACGGAACACTCGCCGGAATGATCCTTGCCGACGCAATACTCGGGAGACCGAACCGCTGGTCGTCGGTCTACGAGGCGCAACGGCTGCGGCCGCGGGCGAGTGCTGCGCGGTTCGTCAAGGAGAACGCAGGCGTCGCGAGGCACTTCGTCGGCGACCGCCTGAAGCGCGGAGAGTCTCGAGCACCGAAGGATCTTCGCGCTGGAGAGGGCGCGATCCTCCGCGTCGACGGCGAGAAGGTGGCGGTTCACCGAGACGACGAAGGCGAGCTGCATGCGCTCTCGCCGGTGTGCACCCATCTCGGCTGCCTCGTCTCCTGGAACACGGCCGAGCGCAGCTGGGACTGCCCCTGCCACGGATCCCGGTTCGACCCGAGCGGAACCGTCATTCAGGGTCCGGCAGTCGACGACCTGAAGCAACGGACCCTCCCGGGTTAGGGGCCTGTCCAGAAAGTGGCCGCGGTGGATGACGCGCGAAAAATTCCGCCAGGCAAGGACGCAGGGAGGACGAATATGCGGACATATTCGTGCGACCGAGGACGCCGCCTGGCGGAATTTAGCGCCTGTCAAGCGCCCTGGTCGACTTTCTGGACAGGCCCCTAGATCCACTATTGCGGCCCGCGCACTGGTTCATACGTTTGTTCGGACGCTCGTACGCGTCCCCTCTCCGCTCGGAGGGGCACAGCTAACACAGCGATGCCCGTTGCTCGCTTGCACCGCCCTTGGCAGGAGATTCCCTAGCCGAGCCGAACTACGACTTCCTCGATTTGTGCGGACTGCACAAATCGCAAGGAGGGGTCTCCTGGAGGCCCGCTCTTCAGCGGGCCTCCAGCCTGCTCGAGTCGTGGCTCGCCTGTCGATCCAGGGTGCCGTCAAAGTGCGTATGAGCAGGTACTTCTCTGATAATCTCTCTTGGACCGCGCCCGATGCTACGCGCGGTAACGCCTCTCCTTGGGAA
>JACCTQ010000171.1 GCA_013812265.1 Actinomycetota bacterium | reverse complement strand
TGGAGGACGCGCTCGAGCTCGAGCGGGCAGGCTGCTTCGCGATCGTGCTCGAAGCGATCCCTGCGGGGGTTGCCGCGGTGGTCACGCGGCGGCTGACTATTCCGACAATCGGCATCGGCGCGGGTCCTGACTGCGACGGTCAGGTGCTCGTCTACCACGACCTCCTAGGGCTGTACGACGGGCGCCCTCCGCGGTTCGTCAAGCAGTACGCCGATCTCGCCACGGAAGTCACACGCGCGCTGGAGACCTACGCCGCGGAAGTCCGCAGCCGCACCTTTCCCGAAGAGCAGCACACGTATTCGATGCCCGAAGACGAGCTCGCCCTGGTCGAGCGTGTCTAAAGAGCTCGCGGCACAACCTGCGTTTCTCAGACGAGCTCTATGCGCCGCCGCCAATCCCCTGGAAGAAGACGGCCATGACGATCAGCAGCCCGAAGAGGGCTGCGACACTCACAGCGAGTGCGCCGGCCACACGCACCCAGGCCAGCCGGTAAAGGATTCGCAGAGCTACCACGAGCAGCGCGAGCGCCCACACCCCGAAGACCCATTCGGCGAGGTCGAACGCCCGTCCCGCCCCACCCCCGTCCGAGCCTCCCGTCCGAAACAGGTCGAGACCGTACAGCGACAGACGAACTGGCCAGAGCACGAGCAACGAAAGGGCGATCGGCGCCGCTGCGAAGGCCACGGCGTGGCGAGCCCCCCTGTAGCTGGCCGCCGCGCCAGCGCCCCTTGCACCTGCCAGGACGGCCGCTCCGCCGATCCAGTAGCCGACCAAGCCGGAGAATGCTCCGGCCAGGAAGGCTACGACAGCTACGAGCACCGCGTCGGCGTCCGACTCGTCGAGCAGCCTGCCCGTGACAGGCTCCATGAGGAAGGCTGCGACACCGGCGAGCAGCACGAGCGCTGTGATGGGCTCCTGCCGCGCCTCCGCCGCCTCGCGAGAATCGTCGCGGAGAGCGGCGAAGACAGGCCTTGGGCTCTGGAGTACGAGCAGCGCGCGAAGCCACCACGCCCGCTCGGCCGTAGAGGCAAGACTCATGGCGGCAGCGTAGTTATCCGTCCTGCGTAGGCAAACGGTCTCCGGTGACGGGCGCCGCACTAAGCAACGTGCGAGACGTTGCAGCGACCGCGCAGACGAGGCAGCGCCCATCACCGATTGACCGATCAGTCAACCCTAACCCCGATCCGCGAGTCAGTCAACAGTTCCCTCGGACGAGCGATCGGAGATCAGGCTGCCGCGGCCGTATTCGCCGGCAGCACGTGCCTGAGGAACTGACCCGTGAAAGATTCCTCGACCGCCGCGACGTCCTCAGGCGTCCCCGTCGCGATCAGCTCCCCGCCCGCCTCTCCGCCTTCGGGGCCGAGGTCGACCAGCCAGTCGGCCTGCTTGATGACGTCCAAGTTGTGCTCGATCACCAGCACCGTGTTTCCTGAGTCGACCAGGCGCTGAAGCACCTCGAGGAGCTTCTCGATGTCCGCGAAGTGCAGACCGGTGGTCGGCTCGTCGAGAATGTAGAGAGTCCGGCCAGTCGCGATCTTGGAAAGCTCCGACGCGAGCTTCACGCGCTGCGCCTCCCCGCCGGAAAGCGTCGTGGCCGGCTGCCCGAGCTTGATGTAATCGAGGCCGACGTCGTGCAAGGTCTGGAGTCGCCGGCGAAGCTTGGGGATCTTCGCGAAGAAGCGGAGCGCCTCCTCCACCGGCATCTCCAGGACGTCGGCGATGGACTTGCCTTTGAAGCGGACCTCCAGCGTCTCGCGGTTGTAGCGCCGTCCGTGACAGGTCTCGCAGGGCACGTAGACGTCGGGTAGAAAGTGCATCTCGATCTTGATCGTGCCGTCGCCCTTGCACGTCTCGCACCGCCCACCTCGCACGTTGAACGAGAAGCGGCCGGGCTTGTACCCGCGCACTTTCGCCTCCGGCGTCAGCGAGTACAGCTCTCGGATGTGATCGAAGAGCTTGGTGTAGGTGGCAGGGTTCGACCGCGGCGTCCGACCGATCGGCGACTGGTCGATGTCGATGACCTTGTCGTAGCAATCGATTCCTTCACAAGCGTCGTGGAGGCCGGGCTTCACACGCAGACGGTTCAGACGGTTGGCAAGCGCCTTGTAGACGATCTCGTTCACCAGCGTCGACTTGCCGGATCCGGAGACTCCGGTGACGCAGAGGAACTTCCCCACCGGGAACTCGACGTCGATGCCCTTGAGGTTGTGCATGGCCGCGCCGCGGACCCAGAACGACCCGTTGTCTTCCCGCCGCCGTTCCGGCACGGCGATCTCCCGCTGCCCGGACAGGAACCTGCCCGTCACCGACTTCGGGTTCCGTTCGACGAGGGCGGCGGTCCCCTCGGCGACGACGTGGCCGCCGTGCTCCCCCGCCCCCGGGCCCATGTCCACGAGGTGATCGGCCGCTCGCATCATCTGCTCGTCGTGCTCGACGACGAGAACGGTGTTGCCCAGGTCGCGCAGCCGCTCGAGCGTCGTGATGAGCTTGTCGTTGTCGCGCTGGTGCAGGCCGATGGACGGCTCGTCCAGGATGTAGAGCACGCCCACGAGCTGAGAGCCGATCTGCGTGGCAAGCCTCAGCCGTTGCGCTTCGCCGCCTGACAGGGTGGCCGCGGCGCGGTCGAGCTGGAGATAGCCGACGCCGACGTTGTCGAGGAACGTGAGTCGCTCGCGAATCTCCTTGATGATCCGGGCACCGATCAGCTGCTCGGTCGAGGTCAGCTCGAGGCGGTCGAGAAACTCGATCGCCCTGGTGACCGACATCCGCGTGAACTCGTGGATTGCCCTTTCGCCCACGGTCACGGCGAGTACTTCCGGCTTCAGGCGCGCCCCGCGGCACTCGGGACAGGGGCGGAAGCTCATGTACTCCTCGATGCGCTCGCGCTGCTGCGAGGAATCGGTCTC
>JACCTQ010000170.1 GCA_013812265.1 Actinomycetota bacterium | reverse complement strand
CTCGAGCACCTCGTGCTCGAGCGCGGGATGGTCCGGCTTCGGCTGCAGCGGTTGAAAGATCTGCTCCATCTGCATCGATTCTAGAGTTGCCCCCCCTTGCCGCTCGTCCGCCGCGACTACGAAGGCCCGGAAGACCTGCGTTCGATGCAGGAGCTCGCTCGCGAGTGCTGGCGGCTCGAGGGGCCGTACGTTCCCGTGACGGTGGGCGATCTGGCCTGGTTGATGTACCAGCACCTGGACAAGCTCAGCGAGACGCGGATCCGGCTGTGGATCGAGGAAGAGACCGGGAAGGCGCGCGCGTGGGCGTGGCTCTGGCTTCCGGCCGCCCTCATCTTTCTCGTCCATCCGGGCGAGCGGGACGGCCCTGTGCTCGACGAGCTGCTGGACTGGTTCGAGCGGGAGGCCGGAAGCGACGAGGGGTACCTGGGCATCACCGTGCTCGAGCACGACGAGCGAGCCGTCGCGTCGGTCGCCGGCCGGGGGTACCGCCCCCACGAGGGGGCGATGCTCCACACGGTTCGCTCACTTGCAGAGCCGATCTCCGAGCCCCTCGTTCCCGAGGGCTTCACCGTCCGCACAGTGCAGGGCGAGGCGGATCTCGAACGCCGGGTGGAAGTGCACCGTGCCGCGTTCGCGCCCTCGCGGGTCGTGCCCGAGAGCTACCGCGCACTGATGCGGGCCCACCCCTACCGCGCCGACCTGGACAACGTGGTGGAGGCACCCGACGGGACTCTCGCCGCGTTCTGCCTGTGCTGGCTCGACGAGGTCAACCGGGTCGGCGAGCTCGAGCCCGTCGGCACCCATCCCGACTACCAGCGCCGAGGCCTCGCCCGAGCCGTGTGCCTGGCGGGCCTGCGCGGGCTCGAAGAGCACGGCGCGGAGACCGCCGTCGTCTACGCCGTCGAAGGGAGCGGGGCCGCGGAGCTCTACCGCTCCATCGGCTTCCGCACGATCAGCCGGCACCTGGAGCTCCGCCGCCCCGTGGAGCCCGGGAACAAACCGGCTCCGTCCCGCGTTAACGATTCAATAACCGGGTAGACAAGACCCAGAGCCTCACGCCGAAAGGAAACGAAATGCCCACTGCAGCGACAGAGTCCTCGTTCGAGCAGGAAGTCCTGGGAAGCGACAAGCCGGTCATCGTCGACTTCTGGGCCGAGTGGTGCGGCCCGTGCCACGCCGTCGCGCCGGTCCTCGACCGCATCGCCGAGGAACGCGGCGACGAGATCAAGGTCGTCAAGGTCAATATCGACGAGGAGCAGGGCCTCGCCCAGCGGTACGGGATCTTCTCGATCCCGACGATCATCCTGTTCAGGGACGGGCAGCCCGCCGCGCAGGCCGTCGGCGCCCAGCCCAAGCAGGCGCTCGAGCGCTCGCTAGGCCTCGCCCCCGCCGCGTAGGGAGGGCCTGTCCAGAAAGGCCACCAGGGCGCCTGACGCGCGAGAAACCCCGCCATGCAGCGTCCTCAGTCGCTTACATGTGCGCGCACATGCGCGCTCCCTGCGTCCTCGCCTGACGAAGTTTCTCGCGCGTCATCCACCGCGGCTCCTTTCTGGACAGGCCCCTCGCGCTTACCGGGCGGCGGCTTCGACGCCGTCGAGCAGCCGCCAGTTCCCGCGCAGCGCCCGCTCCGCCGCGTCGACGAGACGCTCGGTGTCCTCGTCCGTCGCCCGCTGTTCCAGCACGGCCCGGGAGTGAGCGGCGTGCGCGTGGTCCCGCTCGGCATGGAGCGCGAAATAGGCGGTCGCCGGGCCTTCCTCGAGACCATAGTGCTCGACGAGGCCGCGCAGCTTCGTCCCGGAGATCTCCGGCTGCGCCGACTCGATCGCGTGCAGGACTGCGAGCGACTCCAGCGTGTCGCGCCCGGCCGTCCACGAGCTCACGCACTCCGCGGTCTCGGGTCGAGCCGGACTGTCGATCTCGCCTCCGACTGCCCTCGTGAAGTCGTCCCAGAGCTCGACGTGCATGCGCTCCTCGGCAGCGTGCTCGGCGAGCTCGTGCTGCAGCGCGCCGTCCGCGCCCTCTCGGGCCGCCGTAGCAGCGTCCGCAAGCGCACAGACCGCGTGCCGGTACTGACCGGCATAGAACCCGAGCTCGGCGGGCTCGAGCTCACCGCGCTCCCACCTGGTGTAGAAGGGGTGTGTGAGTACGTTCCACTCCCTGCCGACAGACGCGAGACGCTCGAAGAGCTCCATTGCACTTCCTTCCGTTCAGTCGGAACGCTGAACCTGCGATCGTAGTCCCTGGAGACGTCGGAGGGAGGGGCAAACAGTCGTGCCAGGATTCCTGTTGATCAATCCTCGCTCCGGCGAGGAGCAGCCGAGCGCGGAAGAGCTCGTCAGGGCGGCGGACGAGCTCGGCGTCGCGACGCACGTACTGGCCGCCGGCGAAGATGCCGGCCGGCTGGCCTCCGAGGCGGACGCAGAGATACTCGGCATGGCCGGCGGGGACGGCTCGCTGGCGGCCGTCGCCGACGCGGCCGCCCGCAGCGGTCGTGCATTCGTCTGCATTCCGTTCGGGACGCGAAATCATTTCGCTCGCGACCTCGGCCTCGATCGCGCCGATCCGATCGGTGCGCTCCGCGCCTTCGACGGAGAGGAACGCCGGATCGACGTGGGTCGTGTCGGAGAGCGGTTGTTCCTGAACAACGTCTCGCTGGGCGTCTACGCGGGTTTGGTTCACCGCCGCGAGCACCACCGACGGCGTCGCCAGGCGCTCGCCGGTATGCGGGCGGTCTGGCTCTCGCTGGCCGACCGGCACCCGACTGGCTTCCTGGTCGACGGCCAGCCCGTGACCGCTCGCATCGTTCTCGTCGCCAACAACTCCTACTCCCTTGAGCTCTTCTCGGTCGGAGAGCGGGACACGCTGGACGCGGGAATGCTGCACCTGTACACCGCGGAAGGGTGGTTCCCTGGCTCGTGGGACGACCGTAGCGGCACGGGCTTCACGGTCGACTCGCGCGACCATCGCCTTCGAGCAGCAATCGACGGCGAGCCGGTCGAGCTCGAGACACCCGTGGAGTTCTCCATCGAGCCGCGCGCCCTACGGGTGCTCCTTCCGCGCGCGCCAGACTGACAGGATGTCCACGAAGGTGTCGAAGGCGAGCTCGTCCGCCGGCGGCAGCTCATCCGGCCCGAACCATCCGAGCTCGACGAGGTCGTCTTCCGCTCGTGCGGCGCCGCCCAGCCGGCGAGCCGTCCATGTCAGGCAGAGCACCGTGGCCTCGTCGTAAGCCTGCATCCAGCTGCCCAGGAAGTCCACGGGCTCGACGTCGAGGCCCGTCTCCTCCCGGAACTCGCGGCGAAGCGCGTCGACCGGATGCTCGGTCTCGTGAATGAAGCCGCCGGGGATGTCCCACAGCCCCGCGCTGGGCTCGATCCCCCGCCGGCCCAGCAAGACTCGTCCGTTCTCCTCGAGCAGCGCCTGAGCGCCCGGCACCGGATTCGCGTAACGCACGAACCCGCAGGCCTCGCATGTGACTCGTCCTTCGCCCGGAAGCAGCCGCCCGGCGCAACGCGGGCAGAACTTCCAGCCGTCGAGAATGCCCACGGGCGGCAACAATAGTGCCCCCACACAAGGAGGACTGATGCGCGACCAGCCGGAACCGACCGAGGAGGAACAGGAGCACGTGCCGGACCGCCAGGAGGAAGGGGACGCCATGAGCGCCCCCGGTCACGAGGATCCGGAGCTCCCTGGCGACAACTCGCCACACAGTCCGCTTGAGGAACCGGTCCACTAGGGCGCGAGTGACTTCCGGGACGGAGCACTACGCATGAGCCCGCGCGCATCGGCGACGGCGCACGAGCTCTCCCGCGTCACCCTGCTCGCCAGCCTCCCCGGAGAGCGGCTGGCGAAGCTCGCCGCGCGCATGGTCCGCGAGGACGTCGGCGCGGGAAAGGCAGTGGTCGAGGAGGGGGACCAGGGCGACCGCTTCTACGTCGTGCTGTCCGGGATGTTCACGGTGAGCAACAGCGTGCTCGGACCGCGGACGGTGCTCCGGCCCGGTGGCTACTTCGGCGAAGTGGCGCTGGCCATGGACGTTCCGAGGACGGCCTCCGTCCGAGCCCTTACGCCGGCCACGGTCGCGAGCTGTGACGGTGCGACCTTCGACGAGTTCCTCCGTCCGCTGTTCGCCGACGACGAATGATCTAGTTGGCGACCGTGGCGCGACTCGACGAGATCCTCCCGGCCTTCGACTTCGACGAACGGCACACAATCCTGGTGGCCGCACCGCCCGCCCCGGTCTACCGGGCGGTCATGGCGGTGACATCCGCCGAGATGCCGCTCCTGCGCATCCTGTTCGCGATGCGCTCCCTGCCCGGACTTCTAGCGAGGCGGGGTGGCCTCGCCTCCGACTCCCGCCGACCTTTGCTCGCTCAGCTCCGTGAGTACGGCTTCGCGATGCTCGCCGAGGAGCCCGGTCGAGAGCTCGTGCTGGGTCTCGTCGACCAGCCGTGGAAGGCACGTGCGGGGACGCGCAAGATCAGCGGGACCGACGAGTTCGCGGCCTTCCGGGACGCCGGGTACGTCAAGGCCGCGATGAACTTCCGCCTCACCGAGGAGCGAAGTGGCACGCGGGTGGAGACGGTGACGCGCGTGGCCGCCACCGATCCCGCCTCGCGCCGGAAGTTCGCGCGCTACTGGCGCGTGATCCGTCCGGGCAGCGGTCTCGCCCGCCGCAGTTGGCTGCGGGCGATCAAGCGCCGCGCCGAGTCAGAACGCGCGGGCTAGGACGGTTTCGCAGCCCGGCCGGCGAAACGCGTCAACCGCCCGGATTCCGCAGCTTGCCGGAGCCAGACGCCGACGAGCACCACGGCCACGGCGCCCAACGGCGCCCCTGCGCCCAGCAACCACACGACGAGGGCCATTACGGCTGCGGTAAACCCAAGGCGAAGCGTCAGCATGCGCACATTATGCGTCAAGCTCGGCCAGCACGTCATCCGAAAGGCGCGGCCACGCCTCCAGCGCCCACGGCCCGAACTCCAGGTCGGTGAGACAGCCGAGGGCCACGCCGGCGTCCGGATCGACCCACAGGAACGTTCCCGACCCTCCGAAGTGGCCGAACGTGCGCGGCGAGTTGCACGAACCGGTCCAGTGGGGCGACTTGCCGTCCCGGATCTCGAAGCCGAGTCCCCAGTCGTTCGGATCCATGCGCCCGACGTCCGGGAGCACGCCCACGAGACCGGGGAAGACGACGGAACTCGCCTCCTCGAGCGTCTCGCGGGCGACGATCGTGGGCGAGAGCAGCTCTCTACCGAGTGCGAGCAGGTCCCCGAGCGTCCCGTGGAGGTCGGCCGCGGGCGAGCCGCGTAGCTCACACTGCATACCGAGCGGCCGGAGAACGGCCTCCGCCAGGTAGTCGCCGAATTCCATCTCGGCCCGGTCGGCCACGAAGCCCGCCAGCGTCTCGAAGCCGGCGTTCGAGTAGATGCGACGTCGTTCGGGAGGCGCGAGCGGAGGCCCCTCGTCGAAGGGAAGGCCTGAGGCGTGGGCCAGAAGGTGGCGCACGGTGGAGCCCGGCGGGCCTGCCGGCTCGTCGAGATCCAGGACGCCCTCCTCGAGGGCCACCAGCGTGGCGAGGGCGGTGACGAGCTTCGTCACGGACGCCCAGCGGAATACGCGCTCCCCGTCGCCGGATGTCGCGGCGACCCTCCCCTCGGTCACGATCCCGACAGCGACATGCCCGGCGGGCCAGGCATCGACCTGCCGGAGCGCATCCACGCGCGCATACTAGGGGCCTGTCCGGAAAGTCGACCAAGGCGGTGGAACGGCGCCTCATCTCCTCCGGCGCGCCGTGGGAAGAGCGGTACGGATACTCGCGGGCGGTCGTGTCCGGCCGGCATGTCTACGTCGCCGGCACCGCACCCGTGATGCCGGACGGCGTCCCGCTGCCGCGCGGTGCGTACGGCCAGGCGCGACGGTGTCTCGAGATCATCCTGCGCGCGCTCGAGGACGCAGGGGCCCGCCCGGACGACGTCGTGCGCACCCGGATCTTCCTCATCGACGCGAAGGATTTCGACGAGGTCGGTCGCGCCCACGGCGAGGTCTTCGGTCGGATTCGGCCTGCGACGACCGGGGTCGTCGTGAGCGGGCTGCTCGATCCAGGGTGGCTCGTCGAGATCGAGGCAGAGGCCATCATCGGAGCTTGACCCAGAGCGTCCTGCGGGGAAACCTCCCGGTTCCCCCACTCCCCCTCCACCGGTCCGCCTACGGCGGACAGGCGCTTCGCGCCGGCTCGTCGAGATCGCGGCAGAAGCGCTGCTCCGCTGAGACCGATGGCAGACCTCGCTGGGCAGGAATATCGTTCGCCGTCCACGTGAAGCAGATCTACCCAGCCTCGATCACCGGCAAGGGCGCAAGCTTCGCTCAGGGCGGCAGCGTGCTCGACCACAGCTTCGGCGACGGCGACCCGTACACGCTCGGAGTCGAGGAGGAGTACATGCTGCTGGACGGGGAGACCTACGACCTCGTCCAGCACATCGACACGGTGCTCGCAGCCGTGGCCGGCCACGAGCTCGAGGCGCGGATCAACCCGGAGCTGATGCAGTCGGTGCTCGAGATCACGACCCCCGTGTGTAAGACGGCACAGGACGTCGACGAGTCCCTTCGTCAGCTGCGTACCTACGTGGGGTCCATCGCCAAGCAGCAGGGAATGCGGTTCGGCTCCTCGGGAACCCACCCCTTCAGCCTCTTCGAGCGCCAGCGGATCACCGCCAAGGATCGCTACCGAGCTCTCATCGACCAGATGCAGTACATCGCGAGACGGGAGCTCATCTTCGGGATGCACGTGCACGTCGCGGTCGACGACGCGGAGAAGGCTATCTCCGTGATGAACGGCCTCGTCACCCACCTCGGGGAGCTGCTGGCGCTGTCGGCCAACTCGCCCTTCTGGCGGGGTGAACCCACGGGGCTCGCGTCGAGCCGCCAGATGGTCTTCGCCGCCTTCCCCCGCTCGGGTCCTCCCCCGCGCTTCCGAAACTACGAGGACTACGCAGAGGTGGTCGGACAACTCGAAAAGACGGGCTGCATTGCCGACTACACCCAGATCTGGTGGGACATCCGGCCGCATCCGCGACTCGGGACGATCGAGATTCGCATCTGCGACGCCGTTACGCGACTGGAAGAAGCGGTCTCGATAGCCGCTTATTGCCAGGCGCTCGTGAAGCATCTCAGCGAGCGCTACGAGCGCGGACAGGAGATTCCGAGCTATCACCGCATCCTCACCACCGAGAACAAGTGGCTGGCGGGACGCTATGGCCTCGAGGCTCCGGTCATGGACCTCGCTACCGGACGCCGGAACCGTGTGCCCGTGGCGCAGCTGATCCGGCGAACGTTGCGCGAGATCACGCCGCACGCGCAGGAGCTCGGCTCCGAGCGGGAGCTGGAAGGCATCAGGGAGATCCTGGGTCGGAATAACGGCGCCACGCGCCAGCTCCGCATCTACAACACGAACCGGGACATCGTCGAGGTCGTACGGGAGATCGCGGATGCGACCGAGGCCGC
>JACCTQ010000155.1 GCA_013812265.1 Actinomycetota bacterium | reverse complement strand
GCACGCGATCTTCGCTGAGATCGACGCCCGTTACGTCGAACCCGACCTCGGCGAACGACATCGCCAGCGGTAGGCCCGCGTAGCCGAGGCCGACGATTCCAATCGTCGCCTGGCGCGTGGCAATCCGTTCGTCGAAGGCGGAAACGGTGGAAAGAAGCTCGCTCAAGGGCAGCGATCGTAGCAGCGAGAGGCGTCAAACCCCTTTGCTATAACCGCCTTATGTCGTTCCCCGAATCGCTGCGTGCCCTCCTGTGGGAGGGGGCGGCGCTCTGGGGATTCCTGGCTGCCGGGGGCATCGTTCTCGTTCTAACGCCTCTGATCGCACGGCTTGCGCCGCGGATCGGCGGAGTGGACGACCGCACCGATCGACCTCGCGTGCACTCCGTTCCGGTTCCGCGGATCGGCGGTCTCGCGATCGTCGCCGGCATCCTCGTCCCGGCAGCCGTCCTCATCGACCTCGACGGCGCGTACCTCGGCATCCTGCTGGGCACGGCAGCGGCTGCCGCGATCGGGCTGGTGGACGACACGCGGGGGCTCAGGCCGAGCACGAAGATGCTGGGCGTCGTCGCGGTCGCGCTCATTCCGGTCGTGGGCTATGACGTCACCTTCGATTCGGTCTCGTTACCGCTGATCGGCCACCACGAGCTCGGCGCAGTCGCTTACCCGTTGACGATCCTGTGGATCGCGGCGCTCGCGAACCTCGTCAACCTGATCGACGGCATGGATGCTCTCGCTGCGGGGATCGTCGCAATTGCGGCCTTCTCGTTCGCGGTGCTCGCGGCCTCGTTCGGACGCGAGGACGCCGCCGTCCTGGCCGCCATCGTCTGCGGCGCGACCCTCGCGTTCCTCCGTCACAACTACCACCCGGCGCGCATCTTCATGGGCGACTCCGGGGCGCTCGCCCTGGGGTTCGTTCTCGCCACCGTGGCTGTCCAGGGCGTGCTGAAGACGGCGGCGACCATCGCGCTGGCCGCGCCGCTCCTGGTAATGGCCGTGCCCATCTTGGACACGTCTTTCGTCGTCCTGAAGCGCCTGAAGTACCGCCGCCCGCCGTGGGGCGCCGACCACAACCACTTCTACCATCGTTTCCTGCGGATCGGGTTCTCACAGCGGCGAACCGCGGCGTACCTTCATCTCTGGGCCCTGCTGCTCGCCGCGTTCGCGCTCCTCGTCCGGTTCGTGCCGCCGCGCCCCCTCGGCGACTGGGATCTTGGCAACACGCTCATCGTGGCCGCCTCCGGTCTCGTCGTCCTGCTGGCGTCGGTATGGATGGTGTACACGCTCGAGATCCTGAAGGCCCGCCACCTGCAGGCGCTGCGGTTGCGGGGGCGCGCCGCCGAGCCCGTGGAAGACCGCGAAGAGGCTCTCGAGCGAGCTCTCACAGCCGGCCGCCGGTAGCGGCCGTCAGGCCGCACCGGCGCGACCTTCTGTAGCGTTGCGTGCGGTGCGTCGCTTTCTCGCTCCGGCGATCCTTCTGCTCGCACTCTCGGGTCCCGGTGCGGCGGCGGGAGCCAATATCGACGGCACAGCGCGTGCCGACCGCTTGACCGGGACGGACTCGGCGGATCTCATCCGCGGTCTCGGGGGCAACGACTTCCTGCGCGGGGGTCTCGGCGAGGACCGCCTACTGGGAGGCCCGGGCGACGACCGAATCGCGGTCCACTACGACGGAGGGCGGGACACCGTTGTCTGCGGCAACGGCCAGGACATCGTGAACGCCGATCTGGTGGACACGGTCGGCGCCGACTGCGAGGTGGTGGGGCGCCAGCTCTCCCGGGACGGGGGGAGCGACTTCCGCGGGCAACACGAGACCCAGGTCGAGCCGGACAGCTTCGCGTATGGGCGCACCATCGTCACGGTCTTCCAGGTGGGCCGCTTCGTGTACGGCGGCGCGATGAACATCGGGTTCTCCACGTCGAAGGACGCCGGCGCCACGTGGCGGTCCGGTCTCTTGCCAGCGCTATCCGTGTTCTCGACTCCCGCCGGCCGGTCCGTGCTCGTGACGGATCCGACGATCGCTTACGACGCCCGCCACGACGTCTGGCTCGCCGTGTCGCTTGCGGTCACGCCCGAGACGGACGAGTTTCTCGTCAGTCGCTCGCGGGACGGGCTCACGTGGAGCCTGCCGGTCGTCGTGTCGCGAGCCGACGAGAACACGTACGACAAGGAGTGGGTCGTGTGCGACAACGGCGCATCGAGCCGCTTCCGCGGGCGCTGCTACATCTCCTACCTCGACCTGCGGCGCGGCACGATCGTCACTACCCACTCCTCCGATGGCGGACTGACCTGGTCCGGGGCCGGGGGTCAGCCCGCCGGCGCTGTCATTCGCGACCACGTAAACGGCGCGCAGCCGATCGTCCGCCCTGACGGGATGCTGCTCGTGCTCTACACCGGCTACGGATTCGCCTTCGCCGACGAGATCGGCGTCCTGCGCTCGGTCGACGGCGGGGCGACGTTCGTCGAGCCGGAGCGCGTCGCCGACCTTGCGGACCGTGACGTGCCGGGGATTCGAGCCCCGCCTCTGCCCTCCGTGGAGATCGACCGAACAGGCACCGTCTACGTGGCCTGGCAAGACTGCCGCTTTCGCCTCGACTGCAGCGGGAACGACATCGTTTGGGTGCGCTCGCGAAACGGTCTGACCTGGTCGGATCCGGCGCGCGTGCCGATTCGCATCCCTGACGATGTCTCGCTGTTCACGCCCGGGCTCGCGGTGGACGCGACGACTTCGGGCGACCGTGCCCGCATCGCCGTGGCGTACCACTCGCTCGGCCCCTGCAACGTGCTGACGTGCTCGGGCGTGAATGTCAACCTCGTGACCTCGGTGAACGCGGGCAGAACCTGGGGGCCGGCGCGCCGGTTGAACGCCGAGCCGATGCAGCCCTTCTGGATCGCCGACTCCGGCCTCGGGCGAATGCTCGCCGACTACATCTCGACGTCGTACACGGGCGGCCGGGCGATTCCGGTCTTCGCGCTCGCCTCCCCACCAGTCGCCGAGAGCTTCCGCCAGGCGATCTTCGTCGCCACAAGGGCGTTTACGCCGGCGCGCCGCTAGGCGGGGCGATTGATCGCTGCGCGATCAATAATCCCCTAATCAAGCCACGGAAGGGCAAGGCGCAGCAGCTCTGCGGGATCGCGTCTCACCCGGTCGCTCCAGGCGTGTTGGGCTTTCTTGACCGGCTCGATCTCCGCCGGGTCCTGCAGGAGCCGTAGACGCCCTTCGTGCACCAGGAGCTCGTCGATCGCTCCGAGCTTGCCCTCGAAGATCGACCAGACGGGCGTGCCCAGCACGGCCGCCTCGCGATTCATCGTGCCGCCCGCGGAAATCAGCAGGTCGGCAAGTGCGACCAGGCTCCGACCATCGACAACGCGCGCAGGGACGGTGACGCCGGGGAGCTCGAGGGCCTCCACGGCACGGCGCTGCTCGTCCGTTCGGGCAAGCACGATCGTCTCTGCGATCCCCGACTCCGACAGCCGTCTCAACACTCGCGGGAGCAGAGGGTTCTCCGAGCCGGCGAGATAGAGGGCGTAGGAGGGTGCGGTTCTAACCACGCAGAGGACGCGAC
The DNA here is from genome assembly GCA_013812265.1 of Actinomycetota bacterium. GTDB lineage: Bacteria > Actinomycetota > Thermoleophilia > Gaiellales > Gaiellaceae > JACCTQ01. Next base: position 6,696 of record JACCTQ010000155.1, on the reverse strand, counting down.
TCGGATTCACCTCGAGGTGGTCGAGCACGGCTCCGTCGGGCTCGAAGTCCGCGAGGTAGTACTCCTCCTTCAGCCCGGGATAGCGCACGAGCTTCGGCGGCCGGGCTCCGTAGCGGTCGAGCCGGTCGGCCGGAATCGCGTCGGGCACGAGCACCCGCTGCGCAAGCCGACAGTTGGCATGGTGCTGCAGCGAGGCCCATTCGTAGTCGAACATGGTCGTGTTCGGAACGCGGAGCACGCGGCCGGCGGCCGGAAGATCGGTCGATCCGTGAGCCAGGCCGCAGTCGAACCGCCGCGAGCGTCCGAACCTCACGAGCTGGGCCAGGCGGGTTGCCGCGGAGCGCGCCTTGCCCAGCCGCCCGGCGCCTCCGTAGTGGCCGAGCGTCGTGTACTCGTGCCCCCAGTCGTCGAGCAATTCGAGCGTGTGCGACAACGGGCGTGCCGTAAGTGTGACCTCGTGCCCGTTCACCTCGAGTAGCTCGACGAGCGGGCGCAGGACGAGGACGTGGGCGGTGTTCGTCAGGTCGATCCAGACACGCACCGTCGGTTGATGCTATTCCGGACCGCGGTCGCCGTCCCGGACAGCGGCGTCGACGAAGGTGGACAGGCGGTCGTTGAACGGGACGCCGGTCCGCTGCCTGCTGCGACAAACTACGTGCTAACTCCTACGGTTTGCTTATCGCCAAGCCATTTCTCGCTGTCACAAAGTCCGTTTCCCTCTGCTATTGTCGAGGAAGTGGCTCGCTCGCCCGGTTCTTCCTTTCACCCGGCCGGCGCGGGAGCCGTTCTCTCGGGAACGACGGCCGCGGGGATCGGATTGGGCGCCCTGTTCGGCTGGGCCGTCGGCTCGTGGAGTCTTGGCGCACTGGCGGGCGGAGTGGTGGGGATTCCAGCCGGGGTCTATGCCGTCTATCGGCGCTACCGGGGGTTCTTCGAGTGAGGGCGAACGCCTTCTCGACGCCCCGGCCCCTTCCGGGTCGCCTGCTGCCCGCGATCGCGGCCTCGGCCGTCGTTGCCTTGGCACTCCCGGTTTTCCTGATCGCCGGCTGGCCGCTCGCCGGCTGGGCGCTCGGTGCGGCGCTCTGGGCCGGCGCACAGGTCCTGACCGCCCTACTGTCCCGCCTGGGACTCGGTGCGGGTAATCTCGCCCGCTCAGGCGTGGTGGGCGTTGGCATGATGTTCAGGGCGGTGGCCGTGATGGTCGTCGTGATCGCGGTTGCCGCCGGCAACGCGGAGGTCGGGCTGGCCGCCGCGCTCGTGTACGCGCTCGCGTACACGCTCGAGCTCGGGATCTCGCTTGCGTCGTACTTCGGGACGGCGCGGTGAAGAGACTGGCCCTCGCCCTCTTCGGGCTTCTCCTCATCGTCCCGCAAGTTGCGCTCGCCTCGGAGGCGGGGGGAGAGGAGAAGAAGTTCGACCCCTCCGAGGAGTTCGAGCTGCACGAGTGGGTCCCCATTCACCTCGGCAGGCTCGATCTCTCCATCAACAAGGCCGTCGCGTACCTGATGCTCGGCACGGTGCTCACGATCCTGCTCGGGATCGTGCTCATGCGCGTGCGGCTCAGTGTGAGGCCCGGTACGAGGCAGACGATCGGTGAGCAGATCTACGAGGTCGCACAGGTGCAGGTGGCCGAGCAGGGGCTGCCCACGAAGGCGATCGGCCGCTGGTTTCCGTACTGCGCCACGCTGTTGCTCTTCATCTGGACCGTCAACATGGTCGGCTTCATCCCGCTCCCGCTCTCGGACGAGACGGTCGAGATCGGCGGCGTGGAGCTCCCGCAGCTCGGCATCTACGCCGCCACGTCCTCGATCGCCGTCACCCTGGCGCTCGCACTCATGACGTGGGTCTTCACCCACGTCGAGGGCGTCCGCGCCAACGGACCGGTCGGCTACTTCAAGAGCTGGATCCCCGACGTGCCGAAGGGCATGTACCCGCTCATCGTGCCGCTCGAGATTCTCGGGCAGTTCATGCGCTTGATCTCGCTGAGCGTCCGGCTCTACGCGAACATGCTCGCCGGGCATATGCTCATCCTGACGTTCATCGGGCTGATGTTCGTCGTCGAGAGCCTCTTGCTCGCCCCGCTCGTGGTGCCGGCCGCGATCGCCTTCTACTTGTTCGAGGTCGTCATCGTGGTCTCGATCCAGGCCTTCATCTTCGCCGCTCTGTCCGCCATCTACATCGGCTCGGCCATCGAGCCCGAACATTAGATTGGCTTGCTTCTCCCACCCCAGAATCCCGGCAACGAGACCGGGCGAACCACTAGGAGGTCTTCACGTGTTTCCAACCCTGCTCGCTCAAGCAGAGACCGCCGCGGACGCCGGCAAGGCGATCGCGCTCGCTCTCGGCATCGGCCTCGGCGCACTCGGTGCCGGGGTCGGCATCGGCAACATCTTCGGCTCCATGATCCAGTCGGTCGCCCGCCAGCCCGAGCTCCGCGGTGAGCTGCAGGGGATCATGTGGCTCGGCTTCGCCCTTACCGAAGCGGTTGTCTTCTACGGCTTGATCGGCGGCCTGCTCGCCTACGTTCTGGTCTAGCCGATGTCTGGGTCTTTACTCGCCGCCAACCCTCTGATCGACCCGAACCCGGGTCTGATGATCTGGACCCTCGTTTGCTTCCTGATCGCGTTCCTCACGCTGCGGCGCTACGCGTTCGGCCCGATTCAGAAGATCGTCGACGAGCGACGGCTGCGGATCCGCGAGTCGATCGAGGAGTCGGAGCGTGCACGCGCGGAGGCGCGGAAGCTGCTCGAGGAGCACCGCCAGCTGCGAGCGCAGGCGCGCGGCGAGGCCGAGGAGATCCTCGGCGAGGCTCGCCGCCTTGCCGACGCGCAGCGCGAGCGTGTGAGGGAGGAGACGGAGGCCGACCGCCAGCGCCGCCTCGAGGAGACGAAGCGACAGATCGAGGCCGAGACCGGGCGCGCGCTCGAGCAGATCCGCACCGAGATCGCCGAGCTCGCTCTGGTCGCCGCGCACAAGGTGACGGGCAAGGTGCTGACGCCGGACGATCATCGCCGGCTGATCGACGAGGCGATCTCCGAGCTCGACTTCTCCGTGCTCGAAGGACGCCAGAACTGATGGGTACCCCATGGCTGTAGCCGAGCGCGTGTACGCCCGGGCTCTTTTCGACGCTGCTCAGAATCAGGAGCGGCTGGAGCCGGTTCGCGAGGAGCTCGCCTACTTCGTCGAGTCGACACGCGACGTACCCGAGCTCAGGGCGCTGATGCTGAACCCGCAGCTCGACCCGCGTGCCAAGGTGTCGGCGCTCGAAGGATTGCTCGAAGACGCCGACGAGCTTGTCCGCAATTTTGTGCTGGTCGTGACCGAGCGCGGGCGCGGCGGCGAGCTGGAGGACATGCAGCGCGAGTTCGAGCGCCTCGCAGCCGCCGAGTCGGGGCAGCTCGACGTCGAGCTGACGACCGCCTTCGAGCTGTCGGACGAGGACGCGGCGCGCATCCTCGAGCAGATCGAGCGTGCATCGGGTCGGAGCGTGCAGGCGACTCGAAAGGTGGACCCCAGCCTTATCGGCGGGGTCGTCCTGCGGGCCGGCTCACAGCGCGTCGACGCGAGTGTGCGCGGGCGCCTGGAGAAGCTTCGTCAAGAGCTGAAAACAAGGAGAAGCGCTTCGCGCTCGTCCGTGGAGCGGACCAGTGGAAAGGACATAGATGAGGCTTCGACCTGAGGAGATCACCTCGATCCTGCGGCAGCGGATCGAGGAGTACGACGTCGAGACCGACCTGGCGGAGGTCGGGCAGGTGCTTCAGATCAGCGACGGGATTGCCCGCGTGCACGGGCTCGAGAACGCCGTCGCGATGGAGATGCTCGAGTTCGAGCACGGAGTGACGGGGATCGCCATCAACCTGGAGGAGGACAACGTCGGCACCGCGCTGTTCGGCGAATGGGAGCACGTCAGGGAGGGCGAGCCTGTCCGCCGCACCAGTCGCGTGGCAAGCGTTCCCGTGGGAGACGCCCTGGTCGGCCGGATCGTGAATCCGCTCGGACAGCCGCTCGACGGGCGCGGCCCCATCGAGACGACCGAGACCCGGCCACTCGAGTTCAAGGCTTCCGGCGTGGTCGACCGCCAGCCCGTCAAGGAGCCTCTTCAGACCGGAATCAAGGCCATCGACTCGATGACGAACGTCGGCAGGGGACAGCGCGAGCTGATCATCGGGGACCGATCCACGGGCAAGACGGCAATTCTCGTCGACACCATCCTCAACCAGGGAGACAGCGGCGTGATTTGCATCTACGTGGCCATCGGCCAGAAGGCCTCGACGGTTGCGCAGGTGTACGAGCGCCTGCGGGACGCGGGCGCCATGGAGTACACGATCATCGTCATGGCCGGCGCCTCGGAGGCCGCTCCTATCAAGTGGATGGCGCCGTACGCCGGCTGCGCGATGGGCGAGCACATCATGTTCAACGGCGGCCATGCGCTCTGCATGTACGACGACCTCTCCAAGCACGCCGACGCGTACCGGCAGATGTCGTTGCTGCTGCGCCGCCCGCCCGGGCGCGAGGCGTTCCCCGGCGACGTCTTCTATCTGCACTCGCGGCTGCTCGAGCGCGCCTCCAAGCTCTCCGACGAGCTGGGCGGCGGCTCGCTGACGGCGCTGCCGGTGATCGAGACGCAGGCAGGAGACATCGCCGCGTACATCCCCACCAACGTCATCTCGATCACCGACGGGCAAATCTTCCTGGAGGCGGACCTCTTCTTCTCCGGGGTGCGTCCGGCCGTCAACGTCGGCCGCTCCGTGTCACGGGTGGGCACGAGCGCGCAGACCAAGGCGATGAAGAAGGTGGCCGGCCGCCTGCGCCTCGACCTGTCGCAGTACCGCGAGCTCGAGGCATTCGCCCAGTTCGGCTCCGAGCTCGATCAGGCAACGCGGAACGCGCTGGCGCGAGGCGAGCGGATGGTGGCGATACTGAACCAGCCGCAGTACCAGCCGTGGCCCATGGAGGAGCAAGTAGTGGCCATCTTCGCCGGGATCAACGGCTATCTCGACGACGTGCCCACCGAAGATGTGCCGCGCTTCAACGACGACCTCCGCGAGCACCTCCGCACCGAGGGATCGATCTACGGTGAGATTCGCGAGACCGGTGATCTGCCGGAGGAGCTCGGCGAGCGTCTGGAAGGCGAGCTGAAGAGCTTCGGGGAGCGCTTCAACGTCAGCTCCGAAGACGGCGTGGGGGCCGCCGCGTAAAGGCGAGCCCGGATGGCAACCGCCCAAGACCTCGCCCGGCGAATCCGGTCGGTCCGGAACACGCGCAAGGTGACGCGTGCCATGGAGCTGACGGCCGCTGCGAAGCTCCGTCGGGCACAGGCGCGCATCGAGGAGATGCGGCCCTACGCCGACCGCATGCTCGAGCTCATGGTGGGGACGGCTCGCGCGAGCAGCTCGGTTCGTGGCCTCACGCTGCTTCAGCGGCGCGACGTGAAGAGGGTCGCGATTCTTCCGCTCACGGGCGATCGTGGCCTTGCCGGTGCCTTCAACGCGCAGGTGTTGCGGCAGGCGTTCGCCCTGGAGCGCCAGCTTCGGCGCGACGGAACCGAAGTACGCTGGCTCGTTGCCGGGCGGAAGGGGCGCTCGACGCTCACCTTCCGACGCTACGAGCTCGAGCAGGCCTGGACGGGGTTCTCCGACCGGCCGACCTACGCCGACGCCCAAACGATTGCCCACCGGATCGCCGAGCTGTATGCGGGCGACGAGGTCGACCGTGTGGTCATCGTCTACAACCGCTTCGAGTCCGCGCTGACGCAACGGGTGGTCGAGCACGACGTGCTGCCGATCGCCGAAGAGGTGCTCGAGCGGGAAGGGGACGACGAGCGTCACGAAGCCGCTCTGCGCGGCGACTTCATCTACGAGCCCGAGCCGGAAGAGATCCTCCAGCGGCTGCTCCCGGTCTACGTCGAGACGGAGGTCTACCGGGCGCTGCTCGAGTCAGCCGCGTCCGAGCAGGGTGCGCGCATGACCGCCATGCGTAATGCCTCGAGGAACGCGGGCGAGCTGATCGACAGCCTCACGCTGGCAATGAACCGAGCCCGACAGGCCGCCATCACCCAGCAGATCCTGGAAGTAGTCGCGGGGGCGGACGCTCTCACGAACTAGGTTTCGCGAAGCCGAGCTTCAACCTGCACGGGGACGTCGGCCAATGTGCGCGGATTCACACAGCAGGGCAGCGATGGCACCGGCAAGCGCTCGCCGGCTATCGTCTTGCTTCACGGAGCGCACCAGCGCTTCGTCAAAAAGGTGCAGCACGTTCGCCGGCAGGTCGTCGAACCCTCTGCCGTGACTCGGGTCGAGACCGTGACGGAGGCAAGCGAGGGCGAGCGCATACTCGCGGACGCCGCTGATCCAGTGTTCCGCCTGCCAGAGATGGCGACGCTCGACGCAAACGCAAGCACGAACGGCGTGGTGGGAACCCAAGCCGAACAGGCGCTCCGAGGAGTTTCCGGAACATCGGCCGCCTGCACGGTGCTGACGAAAAGCAGCCTGAACTCTGGGGCCGCCAACCCGAAACTCCGCGGCAGCAAACGCAGCGCACGGGGGCGCACGACGACGCCTGACTCCTCGTGCGGCGAGGACTTCGGAGAATCTGGGTGCAGAGCGAATCGCCGGCGGAGGCGGGCTTCGCCCGCCGGGAGCCCCAGCCGACGCGAGTCTCGGCGAGGCAAGAAGAAGGGGGCACATGGGGGAAACA
>JACCTQ010000128.1 GCA_013812265.1 Actinomycetota bacterium | reverse complement strand
ACCCCTGCGAGTCAATGATCGAGTGCGTGCGCCGCACCAGCCGCAACGTCAAACGCTGGAGCTCCGGCGAGATGGCGCTCAGGTGGACCGCCGCCGGCATGCTCGAAGCCGAACGGCAATTCCGCCGGATCATCGGCTACCGCGACCTCGCCACCCTCGCCGTCGCGATCGAGCGCGACCTCGCTCGCACAACCGTCCCGTCCCCCACCGAGGAGGCCGCTATCCTCATCCCCGCCTGACCGTCACACCGGGACCCGTCGCGAAGTTCCACGACGAACGGGACATCCTCCGTGATGACGGCGTCGCACTTTTCGCAGAGGGCATGCTGACTGCCGCGCTGGTAGTGGAAAGCCTCCACGTCCGCCCATCGCCGTCCGCAGGTTGAGCACTGGAGGTTCTCAACCTCTAGAGGCTTGATGTGAAACCCGACCCGTGGGGTTCGCCGAAGTCTTCCGGGACGAGCGCGAAGATGACGCAGTTATGCCTCCGACCGTGTGTCTTGCAATGGGCCCGAAGGACACCCTCACGTCGCAAACCCGCCCTCTCGATCGCGCGAACTGATGCGACGTTCTCCGCTGCCGTCTCGGCGAAGACCCGGTGAAGTCCAAGCTCACGTAGGCCCCAGATCGCTCCGAGCCGGAGCGCTCTCGAGGCCACACCGCGCCCCCTTGCCTGTGGAAACACGGAAACGGCAAGCTCTGCGACCTCCTTGTCACCCCCGAACTGGAGGTTGAGGAGTCCCAGAGGCGCATCTGTGGCTGCGTCTGCTATCACGAACGGCGCACTATCACCCCTTCGCCACATTTCCTCCGCTCGGGCGACGCTCCCGCGCTGCCGATCCTCGGTCAGCGGTTCGTCGGTCAACCAATGCCGGGTCTCAGGATCGTGTGATGCCTCGCCGATCGACGGCACGTCCTCGTCGCGCCGCATCCGCAGAACGATCTCGCCGTCGGTAGGTGGCGGATCCGGAGGGACGAGAGAGCGCCTCGCCACAGCAACCAGGCTACCGCCCGAGCTCCTCGGAAGTCAAGTCGTCTGAAGTGGTGTAACGCTCTCGCTCGTCGGTGTGAAGCTCAGGCTGGTTGGAGGGCGCGCACCTCCTCTCGGGCTGGTTGGCGCTCGTCCTCGTCGACGAGGAGGAGCGCGAGCGACTCGACGGAGAGGTAGCGGCGGCCGACGAGCCACTCGTCGTTCTGCTCGATCAGCAGCGCTCCGGCGAGTCGGATCGCCGAGCGGTCGTTGGGGAAAGATGCCGACGACGTCGGTGCGGCGGCCGATCTCGCGGTTGACCCGCTCGAGCGGGTTGGTCGAGCGGAGTTTCGACCAGTGCGGCTGCGGGAAGGCGTAGAAGCGCGCTGATTGCCGCGCTCAAAGCCGACGGGCGCTTCAGCCCGCTCTACCTCGACCACTACGCCCGCCAGGTGGCAATCGAGCTAAGCGACGCGGCGACGAGCCGGTTCCTCGGGCTGATGGACCTGGTCATCGAGCTTGGCGACGACGTGTCCGCTCCTACGGGCTCGGACGCGCCGGACGACGACCTCATTCGTAGACGCTCCGACTATCGCGACCACCTCGACCACCACCTCCGCAAGTTCATCGCCGAGAACGAGGCGTCAGTGACCGCCCCCGACATCCCCGCAGGAGCACCGCGGCTGCGCCCGAGTGGCCTCGCCAGAGAGGACTGAAGCGGGGTCGAGCCCATCAACACTCCTCTGCACCAGGCACATCGCATCGGCGGCAAGGCGAAGAAGCAAGCGGCGCGCTTCGAGGCGGGCGCACAGCCGGGCGGGACGACGACCCTGATGCCGTGGCCGGCGACCGGCCTCTCGAGAGTCGGGCTGGTGGCTGACTCCTCGGACTCAACCAGGCTGCAGCCGGGAAGCAACGCGATGCCGGCGAGGCGTGTGGGTGCCGGAAACTCGGATCGCAGCCGGCGGAGCCTTGGCGATCGTTACGGGTCCCGGCGCTGTAGTCCCTCATGCACGAGTTCGAGCGGTACGCGGTAGTCGCCGTCTTTGGTGTGGAGGCTGCGGCGTAGGTGGCGATTGAGCCCGTCGACGTCGATGTTCCAGAGGCCGCCGACCTGGTCGACGTGCCAGCCGATTTCGAGCGCCATCTGGTTCATGACGCCGAGGACGTGCCGGCTTGCTGTCTTGGCGAGCCTGACTTCGTTCGGTTCGAGTCGGCCGAGCGCGTCGCTCGGTAAGCCCTC
>JACCTQ010000118.1 GCA_013812265.1 Actinomycetota bacterium | reverse complement strand
GGTCACGTCGGCTCGACCGGGCCTGGGCACTCGCGATCCTCGCGCGTTGTCGAGGGCTGCTGCTCGCTGCGCGGGGCGACCTCGACGGCGCGTTCGCGAGCTTCGAACGTGCGCTCGCAGAGCATGCACGCAGCGTCGATCCGTTCCACCACGCGCGCACGCTGCTCTCGCTGGGCAGGACGCAGCGGCGGGCAAAGCGGCGCCGCGCCGCCCGGTCGACGCTCGACGACGCTCTGGCGCGCTTCGAGATGCTCGGCTCACCGCTCTGGGCCGAGCAGGCGCGCGCCGAGCTGGCGCGCATCAGCGGGCGGGCGCCCTCGCGCGGCGAGCTGACGGAGGCCGAGCGCCGGATCGCGGGGCTCGTCGCCGAAGGTCGCACGAATCGCGAGGTGGCGGCGGCCCTCTTCCTCACCGAGCACTCCGTCGAGACGGCGTTGACGCGCGTCTACCGGAAGCTCGGCGTCCGCTCTCGCGGGGAGCTCGCGCGCCTGCTCGCCCCAAAGAGCTGAGGTTTCCAGCTTTCGCAGCCGCTCGCGGCCCGCAAGGCTTCTTCGGCAAGCAACGGAAGGAGCCAACATGAAGAAGCTCATCGGCGGAGCAGCGTTCCTCGCCGGCCTCGCAGTCCTCGCGATCGCGGCGACGGCCCTGGCGACGCCGGGTTCCGGGGCCACCTTCACGGCTCTCGCCCCGGTGGCGCAGTTCGGCGAGATCAACGCCCAGGCCAAGATCGGCGGCTGGGAGTCGGAGATCGTCACGAAGGGTGCCTCCGACCTTCACGTCACACAGATCGCGCTAACGCCCGGCGGACATGGCGGCTGGCATAGCCATCCGGGACCGACCTTTGTCCTCGTCAAGTCCGGCACCGCGACGTTCTACGAAGGGAACGACGCCAGCTGCACACCGCGGGTGCTTCCGGCGGGATCGGGCCACTTCGAGCGAACCGGCGACGCGCACATCGTCCGGAACGAAGGCACCGAAGGTCTGGTGTTCGTCGTCGTCCATCTCATCCCGGCGGGGGCGACACGGCGGACCGACGAACCCGATCCGGGGAACTGCGCGTCTCGCGCAATTGGACGAGGACGGTCGCGCTAGGCAACTGCCAACGAAACGGAGGGCGGACGCGGTCCGCCCTCCGTCGGGAGGTCACGTGCCGAGTTACCTTGTTGAGGTGTACCTACCACGGTCGCGCGCTTCCGAGGCTTGCGCCACCGGATGTCGGGCCCGAGCCGCAGCCGAGGAGCTGTCCCGCGAGGGCGTGTCGATCCGCTACGTCCGCACAACCTTCCTGCCGGACGACGAGATGTGCTTCCATCTCTTCGAGGCCGCCTCGGCCAAAGTCGTGGAGGACGCCAGCAGTCGCGCAGAGCTCGGTCGCGCCCGCGTCCTCCCCGCTATCGAGGCGTCCTGACCCGCGCCGGTGCGCGAAGTGAGCACACGGGCAAGGCTCTCGGCGCGCCGCCCGGCAAGCCCCCGTTCCCCGCAACATTCCATCGGCGCACCAGCGGGATCGGAAGATTTGCCAAAACGCCCTCAGCGGGGCTTTGAGGAGCGGATGATGGGACTCGAACCCACGACCTTCTGCATGGCAACTCGCCAGGGTAGGGTCATGTTGTCGGATAATCCCTGCATATGGGCCTTCCTAAGCTCGCTATCGTCAGGTTAGATTCGCCTATTCGGGGATAAACTTCGGGATAAAGAACGTTGGCTGTTCTGGAAACGCGGGGCCGGGGACACAACCACCCGATTGGGGACGGGCTCGTCCCGTTGGTAGGCACGACCCGCGTTCACCTGTGGGCCGTCTACTGCTGTCGCGGAAGCCACGCGACCTCCGGTCTGTCACGCCGGAGGTCGCGGGTTCGAGTCCCGTCGCTCCCGTCTTGCGAAGTGCCTGGACATCGGCACTTTTCGTTGTCTGCCTAGGTGTCGAGACTCGTACGACTACACGGCGGACTCCAGCTGCATCCGGGGGACAACGCATGTAGCGGTTGGAGCGGACGCGCGGCCGGTTGAACGCCGGAGGTCACGGCCAATCGCCGGCTCCTGAGCGGAGGCGGATATCACTCACACAAAGGGAGGCTCGAAGCGACGACAGTGATCGTCGTAGGTGAGTTAGACCGGGGCGGCCGTTCGGACCGCCGAGAGCCACCCTCCCACGTCAAGTCGTTCCCAAGCGATCTCGACGTGGTCCGCTGTGAAGAGCCGCACACGAGGAACTCTGCCTGACAACGCCGCACACGGTCTCCGTCTTCAGGGCCGATTCTGGCGCAGCATTGGACTGCCGGTGTGTGTCAGCCGATATATTGCCGACGGGAGGCGTGAAGAATGGTCGCCACACCGACACCGATGGATACTCGCTACGCCAAGAGCGGCGAGTACCACATCGCCTATCAGGTTCACGGATCGGGCGAGATCGACCTGATCTGGACTCCCAGCTACTTCAGCCACCTTGAAGTCCAGATGGAGGAGTCGTCGTTCAGGCGGTTCGTTGACCGTCTCGGCACCTTCGCCCGAGTGATCCTGTTCGACAAGCGGGGGACCGGCCTCTCCGATCGGGTTGCCCTACCTGGGCTGGACGACCGGATGGACGACTTCCGTGCGGTGCTCGACGCGGTCGGAAGCGACAAGGTCG
>JACCTQ010000015.1 GCA_013812265.1 Actinomycetota bacterium | reverse complement strand
CCCCCCCCCCCCCCCCCCCCCTTCTCTACCAGCGGGTAAGGGCGTGTCCCCGGGACCTAAGGGGAATCGTCTAGCCAGCGTAGGGGACTCGCTGAAGCGCCGCTGACGGCCTAGGACGTCGGCAGGAAGCGCCCTTACTAATCCACGTTGGTTACTGGATGGGGGCTGCCTTAGGGCGGCCCCTTTCTTTTGCAGGATGTGGTTGGCGAGCGGCCGGCGGAGCCGGGCTATGCCCGCGCGCAGCCTCGAATCGCGCATGACACGAGGAGGCGTCAAAGGAGGGGGCCAACGGGGGAACCATGGGTTCCCCCGTTTATTACGGGGCCGTCCACGCAGAGGCGTCTGAGCTGTCCCCCCATCTCCACCACGCAGCCCCAGCACGCGCCGTATCCGCAGGCCATTGGGGCTTCCCAGGCTAGCTGCGCTCCAGGGACGATTCGCCGTAGTGCCTCGAGCATCGGCTCCGGGCCGCAGGCGAGCACGTCGAAGTCGCCCGCGGGCAAGATTTCGGTGACGAACGTCGGCTCGACTACGACCTCCGCTGAGGGAATAAGCGACGCCGCCTCGGCGTGGTGGCGCGTACGAAAACCCAGTACGGTCGGCGGCGCTCGAAGCGCCCCGGCGGCATAGGGAAGCGGGGCGATGCCGATGCCACCTCCCACGAGGAGCGGTGAGCGAACGTCGAGCCGGAAGCCGTTTCCCAGCGGGCCGAAGACCATGATGCGATCGCCGGTCTCGAGCGAGCTCAGTGCGCGCGTCCCCGGACCCACGGGATCGACGAGGAACGCCAGCTCGCGCGGACGGGCGAGACAGAGACTCATCGGCCGCGGAAGCAAGCGACCGGGAGCCTCCAGCATGAAGAACTGGCCGGGGATGCCGGGCTCCAGCCGGCCGCGAGCGAGCCGCAGCAGCGCGTAGGGACCCACCTGCTCACGACCGGTTACTCGCAAGCGTTCACGCCGAGTCAAGACTCTTGCACCTTCACGCCGTTTGCGCGTATGACGGAATGCCTTCCTGGAGCGAGACAGCTACCTCGCTCTGCGAGCCCGCGATTGCCGCCACGGCAGCCGATGAGCCTTCGATCGTCGTGATGCACGGTATGCGCGCGGCGAGCGCCGCCTCGCGGATGCGGTGGCCATCCGTACGAGCACCCGAGCCTTGTGGTGTGTTGACGACGAGGTCGCACTGCCCTCGTCGAATGAGGTCGAGGACGCTCCGGCCACCCGCGGCCTCGCTCACCTTCTCCACGCGCTCGACTGCGAGCCCGGCTCGAGCCAGCGCGCCCGCCGTCCCGGCCGTTGCGACAACTCGGAAGCCGAGACCAGCGAGCACGGCGGCGATGGGCACGGCGGCGTCCTTGTCGGCGTCCCGCACGGAGATGAAGGCGGTGCCCGTCGAGGGGAGCGGCCGGCCGGCCGCTCGTTCGGCTTTTCCGAACGCGGTGGGAAAGTCCGCGGCGCTTGCCATCACCTCGCCGGTCGAGCGCATCTCGGGACCGAGCACGGGATCGCTGCCCGGAAATCGGGCGAAGGGGAAGACGGCGGCCTTGACGCTGACGCGGTCGGGCGGGCGCTCCGCGGGCAGACCGAGCGAGCGCAGCCGGCGGCCCGTCGCGAGACGGCAGGCGGCAGCGACGAGGTTGACGCCCGTCGCCTTGCTCGCGAATGGAACGGTGCGGGAGGCGCGCGGGTTGGCCTCGAGCACGAACACGGCGTCGCCCGACACGGCGAGCTGGACGTTCAGGAGGCCGACCACCCCCAGGCCCCTGGCCAAGCGCCGGACGATCGCGGCCACCTCGTGGGCCTGATCGGGCCGGAGCGACTGGGGTGGCAGCACGCAGGACGAGTCGCCCGAATGGACCCCCGCCTCCTCGACGTGCTGCATGATCGCCGCGACATAGGTCTCGCGACCGTCCGAGAGCGCGTCGACGTCGATCTCGAGAGCGTGCTCGAGGAAGCGGTCGATCAGCGTCGGTACCTCCGACCCGAGCCGCATCGCCGCCTCCACCTCCCGGCGGCTGTAGCAGACGCGCATCGACCGCCCGCCGAGCACGAAGGAGGGCCGCACGAGCACGGGGTAGCCGATCCTGTCGGCGACCGTCGCGGCTTGCCGTGCATCGTTCGCCACTCCCCACTCGGGGCACCGGACGTTCAGACGCTGGAGCAATTCTCCGAAGCGGCCACGGTCCTCAGCGACCTCGATCGACCCGTACGGCGTCCCGAGGACCTCGTACCCGGCCTCCTCCACCGCACGAGCGAGACGGAGCGGCGTCTGGCCGCCAAACTGGATCACGACGCCGTCGGGCCGCTCGCGCTCGCACACCGCGAGCACCTCCTCCTCCTGCAGCGGCTCGAAGTAGAGGCGATCGGACGTGTCGTAGTCGGTCGAGACCGTCTCGGGGTTGCAATTCACCATCACCGCCTCGTAGCCGAGCTCACGGAAGCTCTGAGCCGCGTGCACGCAGCAGTAGTCGAACTCGATTCCCTGGCCGATTCGGTTCGGCCCCGAGCCGAGGATCACGACCCGCCTGGGTTCGCTTCGGGGGAGCGCCTCGTCGGCCTCGCCCCAGGTCGAGTAAAGGTAGTTGGAGGCCGCCTCCACCTCACCGGCGCACGAGTCGACGCGTCTGAACGAGGGAAGAACACCCCATGCGCGCCGCTTGCGCCGCGTTTCCTGCTCGGTCAGGCCGCACTGCTCGCCGATCTCGGCGTCCGAGAGGCCGAGTCGCTTCAGCGCAAGCCAGTCGTCCGAGACCAAGTCCTCGACGCACGTCACCCGCTGCAAGGCGGCCGAGACACTCTCGAGCTCGCGCACGAACCAGGAATGGACCCCGTCGGGGATGGACACGAGGCGAGGCCACGGAGTTGGCGAGCCCGCGTCGAGCTCGCGAGAGCGCATCGCCTTGAGAAACGCCTCGGCGAACGTCCGTCCGATCCCCATCGCCTCTCCGACGGACTTCATCTGGGTACCCAGGGCGAGCTCGGAGCCGGGGAACTTCTCGAACGCGAAGCGCGGAAACTTGACTACGACGTAGTCCAGCGTCGGCTCGAAGCTCGCTGGCGTGGTTCCCGTGAGGTCGTTCGGGATCTCGTCGAGGGTGTACCCGACTGCGAGCTTGGCGGCCACCTTCGCGATCGGATAGCCGGTCGCCTTCGAGGCGAGCGCCGATGACCTCGACACACGCGGGTTCATCTCGATGACCCGCAGCTCACCGGTCTCGCGGTTGCGGGCGAACTGGATGTTCGAGCCCCCGGTCTCGACGCCGACCGCTCGGATCACCGCTGCAGCCGCGTCTCGAAGCTGTTGATAGGCGTCGTCCGAGAGCGTCATTTGCGGCGCGACCGTTACGGAGTCGCCCGTGTGCACCCCCATGGGGTCGAGATTCTCGATCGAGCAGACGACGACGACGTTGTCGCGCCGATCGCGGATCACCTCGAGCTCGAACTCGTCCCAGCCGCGGACGGACTCCTCGACGAGCACTTGGCCGATGCGGCTCTCGAAGATTCCCGTCTCCACCTGGCGCTCCAGCGCGGCTCGAGTCTCGACGAACCCGCCCCCGTGCCCGCCGAGCGTGAACGCCGGGCGCACGACGGCCGGCAGGCTTACGCCCTCGAGCTCGGAGAGGTGGCCGACGATCCGGGAGGCCGGCACGCGCAGGCCCACGCTCTCCACTGCGTCGCGGAAGAGCTCCCGATCCTCGGCGCGGCGGATAGCGTCGACGCTCGCGCCTATGAGCTCTACGTCAAGCGTCTCCAGAACGCCCGCCTCGTCGAGCTCGAGGGCCAGATTCAAAGCGGTCTGGCCCCCAACCGTCGGCAGCAGGGCGTCCGGCCGCTCCCGACCCAGCACATCCGCGACGCCGTCCAGGTCGAGCGGCTCGATATACGTCGCGTCCGCAAAGCCCGGGTCGGTCATGATCGTCGCGGGGTTGGAGTTGACGACGATCGTTCGAAACCCGTCGGCGCGGAGTACCTTCAAAGCCTGCGAGCCCGCGTAGTCGAACTCGCAGGCCTGCCCGATCACGATCGGCCCCGAGCCGATCAGACAGACAGAACGAAGGTCATGCCGCCTGGGCAAGAGCCTGCCTTCTTCTCGTAGGACGGAGCGCATCGACCCACGCGGCGATCGACGAGCGGGCGTCGTGCGGTCCCGGCCCCGCCTCGGGATGGAACTGATAGGAGAGCGCCTCGAGCTCGGGCAGCTCGATTCCTTCCACCGTCCCGTCGTAGAGCGAGATGTGCGACACGGCCGGGTCGTCGTCCGCCGCGACGGCGAACCCGTGGTTCTGGCTCGTCACCAGGACGCGTCCGCTCCGTCTGGCCAGAACCGGGTGGTTGGCGCCGCGATGACCGAATGGCAGCTTGAACGTCTGTCGCCCGGTCGCGAGGGCGAGCAGCTGGTGTCCGAGGCAGATGCCGAGGACCGGGACCTGTCCGAGCAGAGCTCTCACCGTCTCGATCTCATGGAGGAGCGGTGCGGGATCACCCGGCCCGTTCGAAAGCACGACCCCGTCGTAGCGCGCGAGCCGCGCTGCCTCGACCCGGTGCGGAAACACGGTGACCGCAGCCCCCGCGCGAGCCAGGCACCCGAGGAGTGAGCGCTTGCAGCCAAGGTCGAGGACGGCCACTCGCGCGCGGCCCGAACGAGCGTGAACGAATGGGGCCGGGGTCGAAACGCGGTCGACGAGCGCGGTCCCGGCCATGGAGGGGAATCCCGAGAGGCCCGCCATGACTTCGTCCAGAGCCGCCTGACCGGTCACGAGCGCCGCCCGCATGGCGCCACGCTCCCGCAGCTGCAGGACGAGCGAGCGTGTATCGACGCCGGACAGAGCCGGTATGTGCCGCTCGGCGAGCCACCGGGTCCACTGCGGGCCTCGCGCCTCCCGCATGAGCACGCCGCTGGCGTGCGCGCGATCCGACTCGCAGCGTTCGGGGCCGACGCCGTAGTTTCCCACCATGGGGGCGGTGAAGCAGATGATCTGCCCGGTGTAGCTCGGATCCGTAACGGTTTCCTGGTAGCCGGTCATGGACGTCGTGAAGACGGCCTCGCCGTAGGAGATGCCGGGCGCCCCGACCGATTCACCGGAATACCGCGATCCGTCTTCGAGGAGGAGGAGACCACTCATCGTTCGAATGCGAGCCGTCCGTCGGCGACGGTGAGGCGAACCCGGCCACGCAACTTCTCGCCGAGAAGCCAGGAGTTCGCCGAGCGCGAGCGGAAGGGCTCCTCGCCCACTCGCCATTCAGACTCGGTGTCGAGCAAGACGACGTTTGCGCTCGCGCCGACCGCGATCCGAGGTGGCTCGAGCCCGTAGACGCGCGCCGGGCCCGCCGACATGCGCTCGAGGAGAGTGGTCAGCGGAACGACGCCGGGCCGAACGAGGTGCGTAAAAAGCGAGGCGAACGAGGTCTCGAGGCCCGTGACGCCGAACGGAGCAGCCTCGAAGGGCACCTCCTTCTCGTGCCGGGCATGCGGCGCGTGGTCGGTCGCCACAGCCGGAATCGTCCCGTCGCGCAGGGCGTCGACGAGCGCTGTTCGATCCTCCTCGCCGCGCAAGGGCGGATTCATCTTCACGTTGGGGTCGAGGGTCCGCACCGCCTCGTCTGTCAGGCACAGGTGGTGCGGCGTGACCTCCGCTGTTGCCACCACGCCTGTCGCTTGGGCCGCCCGCAGCGCCTCGACGGACTCGCGCGCGCTGAGGTGGAGTAGGTGCAGCGGTCGCCCCTCGTAGGCCGCGAGCGCCAGGTCACGCTCGACCATCACGCTCTCCGCCACGGAGGGGTACCCCGCAAAGCCGAGCTCCGCGGCCACCGCTCCCTCGTGCACCTGCCCGTCTCGCGACAGGGTCAGCTCCTCGCAGTGCACAGCCAGAGGCCGGCCCGTGAGGGTGCTGTACTGGAGCGCGCGGCGCATGAGGCCCGCGGCGGCGACCGGCCGCCCGTCGTCCGAGAAACCGGCCGCGCCGTGATCCGCCAGCTCGCCCATCTCGGTCAACTCGGCTCCGAGCTGGCCCTTCGAGATCGCAGCGAGGAATCCGACCGGAATCGCAGCCTCCCCGCGGGCCGTCTCGATCAGTGCCCCGAGCACGGCCGCCGAGTCGACGACCGGATCCGTATTCGGCATCGCGAAGACGGCGCAGTACCCGCCGGCGGCGGCTGCCATCGTCCCGGACGCGACCGTTTCCTCGTCTTCCCGCCCGGGCGCTCGCAGGTGGACGTGGGGATCGACGAACGCGGGTGCGAGTACCAGGCCCTCTGCCTCGATGATCCGGTGTCCGTTCGCCACGTGCTGTGCACCGGGCGCGTCGAGCCGTGAGATCACACCGCCCTCGACCACGACGTCGAGCGTCGCGTCGACGTTCCGGGCCGGATCGATCACGCGTGCCCCGCGGATCACGATGTCGTCTCCCCGAGCTGCCGGGCCGTGCAGGACGCTCACGCGACCGACTCCGCAACGGCAGCCACTGGATCCTTGACGGCAGCGGTCGGTACAGCTGTCGGGCCCTGGGTCAGCAGGTCGTACAGGACAGCCATGCGCACGACGAGACCGGCACGTACCTGCGTCTCGATCAGAGAGCCCTCGGCGTCGGCGACGACGGGGTCTATCTCTACGCCGCGGTTCATCGGGCCCGGGTGCATGACGCGCTGCCCGCGGCGCAACCTGTCGGGCGTCACACCCCAGAGGGCGGTGTACTCCCGAAGGCTCGGAACGTAGTTCGCACCCTCCTGCATGCGCTCACGCTGCATGCGGAGCGCATAGACGACGTCGGCATCCGCGATGGCATCGACGGTCGTCGAGACGCTGCACCCCATGCACTCGATTCCCCGTGGGATCAAGGTCGGCGGTCCCACGAGAGTCACGCGGGCGCCGACGAGGGCCAGCGCCTGGATCAGTGACCTCGCGACCCGGGAGTGGAGCACGTCTCCCACGATCGCGACGTGCAGTCCCTCGAGGCGGCCGAACGCCTCCCGCATTGCGTACAGGTCGAGGAGCGCCTGCGTTGGATGCTGGTGCTTGCCGTCACCGGCGTTGACGACGTGCGCGTTCGTATGACGGGCCATGATCTGCGGAGCACCGATCTGCGGATGGCGAATCACCAGGACGTCCGGGTCGTAGGCTCCCAGCGTCAGCGCGGTGTCCTTGAGCGACTCTCCTTTGTCCACCGCCGAGCCGGATGCCTTGATCGACATGGTGTCCGCGGACAGCCGCTTGGCGGCGAGCTCGAAGCTCGAGGACGTTCGGGTAGACGACTCGTAGAAGACGCTGACGACCGTCCGCCCCCGCAAGGTTGGAAGCTTCTTCATCTCGCGCTCGAGCGAGCGGGCAAGGCTTCGGGCCGTCCCGAGCAGCCGCTCGACGTCTTCGCGAGAGAGGTCGGCGACGGACATGAGGTGCCGCCGTGGAGGATCGACGGGCGGGCGCAGCTCGTCTCGCATCAGGTGGATGTCGCCCATGGGGCCAGGTTCTCCTCTCTCGGAGGGATGAGCAGGATGCGGTCGATCTCGTCGACCTCGACGAGCTCGACCTGGACGAGTTCCTCGCGCGCGGTGGGGAGGTTCTTGCCCACGTAGTCCGGTCGGATCGGCAGCTCGCGGTGGCCGCGATCGGCGAGGCAAGCGAGCTGAACGCGCGCAGGGCGCCCGTAGTCGAACAACGCTTCGATGGCCGCGCGAATGGTTCTGCCCGTGTAGAGCACGTCGTCCACGAGGACGCACGTCTTGCCCTCCAGCGGAAAGTCGAGCTTCGTCGCTCGCACCAGCGGCTGCGCGTGCCGGGGCGCCTCGCCCCCGCGGATATGGACATCGTCGCGGTAGAAGGTGATGTCAACCGTGCCGAGCTCCAACTGCTCGCCCGTCTGATCTGCGATCAGGCGGCGAAGGCGCTGTGCGAGCGGTACCCCGCGGGTGTGAATACCGACCAGTCCGACGTTCGACAGCTCGCCATTTCCCTCGACGATCTCATGCGCTATGCGGACGAGTGTGCGCGCTATCGCTTCGGCGTCGAGCAGGACCTTCTCGGTATCGGTGCGCGCGGCGTTCAGCGCGCACCCGGGGTCGCGGTCCCGGATAGGGCAGGCGGATACATCTAACTCCTTTCCGGCCTCACTGGACCGAGTTAAAGGGGCCTTCGTTGCTGCGGACTGTAGCTCGCCGACCGGATGGAGGCGACCAAGAGCGAACGAAGAGCCTGGCCCAGCCGTGCACGTCGAGATCTCTGGCGCGGGCGGACCTCGGCACTCCGAGCTCGTCCAACATGCGCTTGAGCTGACGTGCGGACACAAACGGCGCGAGCGTGGTCCGGAGCTCACGATCAGCGGCCTCGAACCCCGCGCTGACAAACGTGGCAAACGCCTCGCAGTGCTGCTCGGGAACGAGCGGCAGCGGGCGCCGCTCGACCGTGAGCACGCCGGCATCCACTGAAGGCGCCGGCTGAAACGAGCGGCGCGGCAGACGGCGGCTGACCGAAAACGTGTAGAAGACGCCCCAGCGCACGCCGAGGAGCGTCCCTGGCCAGACGGTCGCTCGCTTGAGCGCAGCACCCCATTCGACGACGAGGTCGGCCCGGCGAAGCGGCGTGCCCGGATCGTCCAGAAGATGTCGCAGGATCGCGTTCGTGCGGTCGAATGGGATGTTCGCGACCGCCTTGAACGCCTCGCGCGGCAACGGCCACTCGACGAAGTCCGCCTCCACGACCTCGATCGCGCGACGCGTCGAGAAGCGCTCGCGCAGACGCTGGGCCAGTCGGGCATCGAGCTCTACCGCGTAGACGTGACGTGCCGCCTGCGCCAGCTCGCCGGTCAAAGCACCCTCGCCGGCGCCGATGTCAACGACGGTGTCCTCGTGCGTAATGCCCGCATCGCGGACGAGCTCCGCCGCGAGTCGACGCCCTCGTATGAACTTCTGGCTAGAGCAGCGGCCTCGCGAGCGCCGCGCACCACGTGCGCTGCGCTCTGCCACGGACCATCACCATCGTCATGCCGTTCTCCTCATGTGCGACGTTCGTCGGAACAATAGACCCTGCAGCTCACCCGTGGTTCCCCGCCTTGAGGGTACCGAGGTTCCCCCGTTATTGCATCATCCCGCGATCGACCGTCTCTGGAGGAAAATCTCTGCCGTTCCGGCGTGGGCGGTGCTGACCGCGCTCATCTGCGTCTCGGCTGCCCTGCGTTTCCTGGCCACGAAGGACGTTCCCGTGCCCTGGATCGCGCCCGACGAGATGATCTACGGGACGCTGGGGCAGAGCCTGTACCGAGCGGGGGAGCTGGCGATCCTGGGAGGACCGACCCCGTTCTATAGCCTCGTCTACCCGGCCCTTGTCGGTCTCCCGCTCAGCCTGAGCGATCTGGAGCTCGGCTACTCGATCTTGAAGGCGCTGCAGGCACTCGTGATCTCCCTGTGCGCGGTGCCCGTGTACCTCTGGGGTCGGTCGCTCATGAATCGTGGCTGGGCACTCCTAGCGGCAGCCCTCAGCCTTGCCATCCCGGGTCTCGCCTACTCCGGCCTGATCATGAGCGAGGTCGCCTTCTACCCGATCATTACGCTGACCGCGTGGGCGATGGCGCGCGCGCTCGTCGTGCCCACAGCCATGCGGCAGGCGGCGCTCGTCGGTGCGATCGCGCTTGCCTCGGCCACCCGCCTGCAGGCCCTTGTCCTGCTTCCGGTGCTGTTCACCGCACTCGCCCTGAAGGCGCTGTTGGAGCGCCGCGCGCGACCACTCCTTCAATTCTGGCCGACGCTGGCCGCGCTGGTCGCACTCGCGGCCGCCTGGGTCACTTGGCGCCTCGCGAGCGGAGGCCCGTGGAGCGAGGTGTTCGCCGGCTACCGCGCCGCGGGCGAGGCTTCCTACTCGCTCTCGGGTGCGCTCGAGTTCGTGGGCTACCACGTGGGCGACGCTCTGCTCCTGTCGGGCATCTTCCCGGCCTGTGCGCTCGTCCTGCTCGTGATCGACGCCGTGACCGGCCGTGAACAATCGGAGGAAGCCCGGGCCTACCTCGCGGTCACGGTGTCGCTCGCCCTCTGGTTGGTGACGCAGGTGGGAGTCTTCGCCTCGCAGCACGTCGACCGCCTTGCCGAGCGGAACCTGCTGGCCCTGGCCCCGCTCTTCTTCATCGGCTTCGCGCTCTGGCTCGATCGCGGAGCGGCGCGCCCGCGCGTTCGGACCTCGATCGTCGCCTTCGTCGCGGCCGTGCCCGTTTTGAGCCTCCCTGTGAAGAGATTCATCAGCGAAGGCGCACTCCCGGACGCGCTCACGCTCGTGCCCTTCTACCGTCTGCTGCTCCGTGATCCCGAGATCAACCTGGAGCTCGTCATCTTCGGCGGAGCTACTGCTGCTGTCGCTCTGTTCGCCTTGTTGCCGCGCCGGTTCGTCGTCGTCCTTCCCCTCGTTCTCCTCCTCGCCTTCACCAGCGCATCGGTCGCAGCCAGCCGCCACGTGACGGAGCAGGCCGCCCTCCAGCAACGGAAGCTGGTGGGCCCAGACCGTCGTTGGATCGACCGCGCGGTTTCCGAGCCCGTCGCGTACCTCCACAACGGCGACTTCTACTGGAACTCCGTCTGGGAGATCGTTTTCTGGAACAGGCAGGTGAAAAGGGTGTACGACCTGCCCGGGGCTCGTGTCCCCGGACCGCTCCCGCAACGCCGGGTCGACGTCCTCGGCGACGGCCGCGTCGTCCTACCGGGCGGAGCAGCTGCGCCCTCTCGGTACGTCGTCGCCTCCACCGTCTACACCTTCGTCGGCTCGCCAGTGAAGTCGATCGCCCAGGAGGGGATCGAGCAGGCCGGCCTCGTACTCTGGAGGCTCGACCCGCCTTTCAGGTTGTCGACCGCGATGAGCGGCGTTCGCCCGAACAGTGAGATCCGCGGCTACGCACAGCTCGTCGCGTATGCGTGCGACAAGGGAAAGTTCAAGGTCACCCTGACCGGGCTGGCGCCGGGCGAGGTGAGAGCGGAGCTCAAGCAGAACGGCGTTCTCCTTAGGGTCCGGAGCAGCGCTCCGCGCGAGACTCTCTGGCTCGATCAGGGGGAGAGCTGGTCCGGCAGCATTCCGGCAAAACCGTCTGGGCCGCGCGCTCGCTCTACCTGCACGCTGGAGGTGTTCTCGAGCAATCTCATCGCCACGAGCCGCTTTCACTTCGAGCGCCGCTAAGGGCCTGACCGCACGTGCCGTACCATCCGGCATGACCTCGGCGACGCTGTCAATCGACGACGATGTCGTCCGGCTCGGTCATCGACTCGA
Organism: Actinomycetota bacterium; assembly: GCA_013812265.1. GTDB lineage: Bacteria > Actinomycetota > Thermoleophilia > Gaiellales > Gaiellaceae > JACCTQ01. The sequence goes on along the minus strand of JACCTQ010000015.1, from coordinate 3,886 downwards.
TGGCCTCCTGGGCAGCCTCGAGCGATGACTCGGGCACGAACACCTTTTGGGGCGCGTCCTCGGTCTCCGTCCCGTGCCGTTCGACTGCCGTCTCGAACTCCGAGCTGATGCCCGCGGCGGTAAGGATGCGCTCGATCTCGTCTGCCTCGGCGACGTCGCCCGCTACCGCGACCTGAACCATTCGTGTCATGACGGCCTCTCCTCCCCTGTCGGAACGGGCTGCGACTCGGCGGAGCTCTCCGGACGCTCGCGGAGCGCTCCTCCCTTGACGAGCTCCGGCAAGCCGCGCTCGGGAAAGGGAACCGCGATCGTATCGAAGTCCCTGGGCACGACCGTATTCGGGAAGACCGCGCGTGCCTCGCGCGCGAGCTCCGGTCCGAAATACCGGTTCGACAGATGGGTGAGCGCCAGCAGATCCACCCCGGCTGCGCGCGCGACCTCGGCCGCGTCGAGCGCCGTCGAGTGCGCCGTCTCGCGCGCGCGACCTCGCTCCTCGTCGGCGAACGTCGCCTCGTGCACGAGCAGGTCCGCCGCGTGCGCAGCCTCCAGCACGGACGGGGCCGGGCCGGTGTCCGAGCTCAGCACGACCTTGCGACCAGCGCGCGGCGGCCCTAGCACCTCCTCGGGCCTGACCGTTCGTCCGTCGACAAGGGAGATCGTCTCGCCTCGCTGCAGAGAGCCGCGCTCGGCGCCGGGCGGGACTCCCAGCCGGTCCGCGATCTCGACGTCGAACCGACCCGGGCGATCCTCTTCGACGAGCGCATAGCCCACGGCCGAGACGCCGTGAGCGGTCGAAAACGTCTCGATCCGGTAGCCGTCGCGCTCGAGGCCGTCGCCGGGCCGCAGCTCAATCAGGTCGTAGCGGTACGTGAGCTTCCCGAAGATGCGGCGGAGGCTCGAGAAGATGTCGTGCAGGCCGGGCGGCCCATGAATCGTCAGGGGCACATCGCGCCCGCGCAGCGCGAACGTCTTCAGCATGCCGGGCAGCCCGAGATAGTGGTCCGCGTGGTAGTGCGTGAGATAGATCTCACGCAACTCGACGAGCCCTATGGAGCGAAGAAGCTGTCTCTGCGTGCCCTCGGCGCAGTCGAAGAGCAGCTTCTCGCCGCCCCTGCGGATCAGCACGGCGGTGGGCGCGCGCTGCGCGGTCGGCATGGAGCCGGAGGTACCGAGGAAGACGACGTCCAGGTCCAAGGGCGTCGATTCTAGGAGGAGCAACCGGGCGCCGGTTGCGAGCCCTACGGAAGTGTCAGTCGCTGTCCCGGCGTCACCAGCGTCCCGCTCAGGCCGTTGCGCTGCTGCACTCTCCACACCGCCGCGCGCGGGTCGCCGCCGTAGTGGGAGACGGCGATCGACCACAGCGTGTCCGCGGGCTCGACGACGTAGACGCTGCTCTGGCTTGACGCGCCCGACCCGCGTGCGCCGAAAACCGTCCAGAGAACGACCGCGGCAAGAAGCACAACCAGGATTCGAGCGAACATATGTTCGTCATGCTAACGCGAACGTGCGTTCGTGTCAAGACAGATGAACGACCTGAGCGTGAAACCGTCCGGCTTCGGCTTCGGCCTCGACCCAGATCATCGCCCGCGTGGGCGCGCGACGGCGCTCCGTCGGACTGCCGGGGTTCAGGATCCACAGGTCGCCGTGCTGCGAGCAGGCCGGCTCGTGCGTGTGTCCGTACACGACTGCGTGACAGCCGGGGAAGCTCGACGCGAGCCGGGCCTCCCGCCCCACCCGCGGTCCCGGGATGTGAACCATGCCAATGCGGACACCGTCCACCTCGACAACCCGCCGCTCGGGAAGGTGCTCCTTCAGGGCCGGCTCGTCCATGTTCCCGTAGACCCCTTCGACCGGTCCGAGCGCCCGGAGCTCGTGGAGCACGGTCGTCGAGACGAAATCGCCGCAGTGGAGGATGATGTCCGCCGCCTCCAGCCGTCGCAGACACTCGTCGGGCAGGCGCCTCGTACCCCGCGGGAGGTGGGTGTCGGAAATGACGGCGATCCGGCTCAGGTCAGTCGAGCACGCCGTCGAGGAACTTGCCGTCTCGATACACGAGCTCCCCGTCCGCGTACACCTCGCCGTGGGTACGGAGGTCGCAGACCAGGTCCCAGTGGAGGCCCGACTCGTTGCGGCCGCCCGTCTCCGGATACGACTTCCCGAGCGCCAGATGAACCGTGCCGCCGATCTTCTCATCGAAGAGCGGGTGGCCCGTGAACTCGGTTACCGCCTCGTTCATGCCGAACGCGAACTCGCCCACCCGTCGTGCGCCGTCGTCCATGCCGATCATCTCGCGCAGAAAGTCCTCGCCTCTTCGCGCCGTGACCTCCACCACCTCGCCGCCCTCGAAGCGAAGCCGCACGTCCTGCACCTCCCGTCCGTGGAACGACGCCGGGTACGTGAAGCGAATGCTTCCTTCGACACTCGTCTCGATGGGCCCGGTGAAGACCTCTCCGTCCGGAAAGTTCACGTCGCCCGCCGCCGGGATCCATATCCGGCCCGCGACAGCGAGCGTCAGATCGGTGTCGTCGCCGACAACGCGGAGCTGCCCCTTGTCGGACAGAAACGCCGAGACTCGCTCGAGCTCTTCACCGAAGGCACGCCACTCCCCTACGGGGTCGTCCCGGTCGAGAAAGCCCGCCCGATAGACGAAGTCCTCGTACTCCACGAGGGACATCCGTGCGTCCTGAGCGGCCGCGTTCGTCGGCAGCACGGTCCCGACCCAGCGAAGCTCGCCCGCCGCGGCTCGCTCGAGGAAGCGATCGGAGACGGCCTGGTGGGCTCTCCCGAAACGAGCCTGGCGCGCCGGCTCGATGTTCGAGAGGCGCTTCGTGTTCGTGTACGCCTCCAGCGCGATCAGGACGTCCGCCCGTTCGACGAGGTCCCACGACGACGGGTTGACCCACTCGATCTGCTCGTCGCTCCCCTCCGAGAGCAGCGTGTCGTTCAGCTCCTCCAAGCGGATCCTGACGAGGGGACGGCCACCGGCACGAAGGATGTTCTTGTAGACCTCCCGGATGAGGGGTGCCGCGGCCCGGTGCGCGTCGACGAACACGAGCTCGTCTTGGGCGACTCGAGTGGAGTAATCGACCAGCACCTCGCCCAGCCTTTGAAGCCGACTATCGGGCATCGGGACTCCCGGCAGCGGGGGCCGGCGCTGTAAACGCGCCTGCACGCCATACGAGCTCTCCGTCTGCGAAGACCTCGCCTTCCTGACGCAGGTCGCAGATCATGTCCCAGTGCAGCCCGGAGACGTTCTCGCCGCCCGCGCGTCTGAAGGCGCTGCCGAGTGCAAGGTGCATCGTGCCGCCTATCTTCTCGTCGAACAGGATGTTGCGCGTGAAGCGGTCGATCTCGTAGTTGAGACCGAACGCCACCTCCCCCAGAATGCGCGAGCCGGCGTCCATGTCGAGGAGCGCGTTCAGGTAGTCCCCACCCCGAGACGCTTCCGCCGCCGTCACGCGTCCGTCCTCGAACCGCAGCCGCACGTCCTCGACCTCGCGGCCGTTGAAGATGGCCGGCAGGGTGTAGCGGATCTCGCCGTTCGTCCCGGTTTCCACAGGGCTCGTGAAGACCTCGCCGTCCGGCATGTTGCGCTCCCCTTTCGCCGCCAGCCAGGTGCGTCCCTCGACGCGCAGGGTGAGGTCGGTGTCGGGGCCGGCGATCCGGAGCTCGCGCACGTTCGAGAGCTCGCCGGCGCGCGCGTCGAGATCGGTCGCCACGGCCTTCCAGTGGGCAGCAGGATCTTCTTCCTCGGCGACGTGGCAGGCTCGGTAGACGAAATCTTCGTACTCGCGCAGCGACATCTCGGCGTCCTGGGCGTGCGCCTCTGTCGGGAACAGCGTTCCGCACCAGGCCATGTCACCGCGAGCCATCCGCTCGCCGCGGA
>JACCTQ010000107.1 GCA_013812265.1 Actinomycetota bacterium | reverse complement strand
CTCGGCCTCGTTGGACACGATCAAAAGCTCCTCGTCGGGCTCGAACCACCGCTCGATGCCGTCGTGCGGATTGGAGACGATCGTGGCCCCGGCCATCGCGAGCTCAAACGGTCTCGCGGTCGACGACAGGGGGACGCTCGCGTGTGAGCGCCGCGTGATGTTCAGGTTGATCCAGCTCGCCGCGATGGCGGCGTTGAACGTGTTGAACGGCACGTCGCCGACGAGACGTGCACGCCCCGTGTCGCCACGGAAATCGCGACCACCCAGAGCGAAATCGCGGTCGCTGAGCAGCCGGCTTGGCTCCCCGACCATCGTTCGCATCCACTCGCGACGGAACTTGTCGCCGTAGCCGTAGAAGAAGACGTCGTGCCGCTTCTCGACCGCGAGCGGCCGAAAGAGCTCCGGGTCAGCGCCCCAGAAGACGGCCTCGGCGCGGCGTGCACCCAACTCGCGAAGCCGGTCGAGGCCGCCTTCGGAGTTGCATACCACGAGGTCGTACTCGCCGGGATCGGCACCGTGGTAGTAATTGAAGCCAGTGTCCATACCGCCGAACTCGGGCAGGCTCATCGGCACGTCGCCGTCGTAGAAGAGGACCGGCACCCCGAACCGCTCGCGGAGCAGAGTGGGAAGGCCGCGAATGTGGCTCATCGGGACGGTGAAGACGACAACGGCGTCGACCCGCTCCCGCTCGATGATCCGGGTGAGATGGCGCTCCCAGCGAGGCGTCACCCAGTGCCAGATCACCTCCCGCACGACGCGATCGGCGACCGTGTCCGGCGGCCGTTCCTCCGCCCGGCGCAGGTGCGTGTCTCCCTTCGCACGCGCGAGGACGTCGCGCGCGGCGGCGAAGGCCTCCGCCTCCCGGTAGCACGGGTTGGGATAGGTGCGCCACCATGGCGTCTCCACGGGGCGGCCGCGGTAGGGCGTGACGATGAGGTCCACCCCGGCCTCGTAGAGCCCCTTCCAGAGCTGCCACCAGGCGGGCGTGCAGCCGTACCGAAAATCGAGATCGACGGCGGACGCGACGGCGAGAATTTTCGGGTTGCGCGGACTCATATCGAAATAGGGATTTCGCGTAGCGAAATGCCCAGCCTCTAATAGGCGCCGCGCGCAGCGAGCACGGCCGGGATCGTCTTGGCCAGAATCGAGATGTCCAGCCAGATCGACCAGTTGTCGAGGTAGTAAAAATCGAGGCGAACCAGATCGTCGAACGTGAGGCTCGAGCGGCCGGAAATCTGCCAGAGACCCGTCATCCCCGGCAGCACGAGGTAGCGCTTGCGATGCCAGTCCTCGAGCTTCGCGTAGTCCCGCAGCCGGAGCGGCCTCGGCCCGACCAGGCTCATCTCTCCGCGGAGAACGTTCAGAACCTGGGGGATCTCGTCGAGCGAGAGGCGCCGGAGCAGAGCACCGGCGCGGGTCACGCGCGGGTCGTCGCGGATCTTGAACAGAGGTCCGTCCGCCTCGTTGACCGACTCGAGATCGGCCTGGCGAACGTCAGCATCGACCTGCATGGTGCGGAACTTGAACATGACGAACTCACGCTCGTTGAGTCCGACTCGCCGGTCGCGGTACAGGATCGGACCGCGCGAGCTGAGCTTGATGGCGACTGCGATCGCCGCCCAGACTGGCAGGCCGACGAGGATTACCAGCACGCTGACGACCAGGTCGAAACCCCTCTTGGCCACCCACTCGGCCCCGACGAAGAACGGTGGCCGTAGCTCGAACAGGGGAACTCCCTGGCCGGGGATGTACTCCCCGCGCAGCGTGAGCAGCTCCGTCGTCTTCGGTGCTATCCGAACCTTGACCCCCTGACGGTGAGCCTGCTCGACGATCTCGATCACCTGGCGCTCGCTGAAATCCGAGTCGGTCACGATGACCTCGTCGATGTTGCGAGTGGTCAGGAGCCGCGGCACCTCGGCGAGCCCACCGAGCACCGGCAGCTGCGGATTCCGCGTGGTGTCCGAGACCGCTCCGATGAACTCGTAGTCGATCCCGCCGCGGCCGGAGCCAAGCGTCTCGTGGAGGTGCGTCAGGTGCTCTCCCTCACCCACCAGAAGTGCCCGGCGTCGGACTCCCGCCATACGTAGCACGTTGCCCGTAAGAGCCTCATAGCTCGCGCGGAAGACCCCGATCGAGGTGGCCGCGAGCGCCACGGCGGTCGGGAAGATCCCGAGTGTTGTGAAGTCGTGACCCGTGCCGAGGCCGAAGGCGAGCGTCAGCAAGGCAACGATTACGAGCGAGGCGAGGATGCGGCCGAAGCCACCGCGCAACTCGCGCGCACCGTAGAGCCGGGCCTGCCAGAAGACGAGCACCGTGATCAGGATCAGGAACGGCAGGAGATCCGTGAGCTGCGTCCAGAGCAGGCCCCAGAGCAGAGCGTGCCCGTGGTAGAGCTCTCGCAGCGCGAGCGCACCGTACACTCCGAGTGTCAGTCCGCAGAGATCCAGAAAGATGAGGGAAGCGATGCTCGCTATCCTGCGGGCGAGCCCGAAGAGGGCGCCGCGGGACAGCACGTAGGGCCCCGCCGACCGAATGTCGCGGGCGCGACCAACGGACAGCGAGTCTACGGGCGAATCCGATGTGGCCGCTGGGGCGGAATCCGCCATCGGCGAGGATTTGGTGGCCAACCGCGCCATTCTAGGGAGAGTGTAGGAGCGGCTCGTTAGCCGCCTGTAAATCTAAGCCTTACGTCAGAAGGTGGAAGAGCGCGACGGTGTTCAGGAAGAAGACGATCGCGACCACGATCGTCACGCGCGTCAGGTTGCGCTCCACGATATGCGTTCCGCCCTGCGAGGCCGGCGTAAAGCCCATCCCGCCGAGCCCGGCCTCGCGTCCCGAGTGCATCAGAATGAGACCCATCATGGAGAACGAGACGACGACGTGGAAGATCGCGAGCACCGGCAGCATGGCAGGTCAGGATAGCAACGCCGTTTTTCGGAACTCGTCTCCAAGGGTAGGCCGGGCGTACAACTCGGACGCGACGGACGCGAACGGCCGAGGGCGCCGCCCCGGCCGCAACCGGGGCAGTGCCTGTCGGCGGGCTCTGGTCTCGAGCATCCGGTGAGAGCCAGCTAGCTCTTCTTGTTCTTCGGCTTGACTGCCTTCTTCTTCGACTTCGCAGCGACTTTCTTCGCGGCGGCCTTCTTCGCGGCGGCCTTCTTCGCGGCGGCCTGCTTGGTGGACTCCTGTCCCGGCGGGCAGCTGATCGAGAACGGCTCGAAGTTGGGTGCGTTGTCGAACACGTTGACGAGTGACGTGCAGACGGCAAACCGCCGGCCGGTCATGTTCGAGATGCCGGCGGCAAAGCTTCCCGCGACAGTCGTGAGGAAAACGGAGCCCGAGGACTGGTCGTCGAACTCGATCCCTTTTCCGGGATTCGGCGCGTTGGCGGCACTCGGGAAGTTGCCGGTCATGGGGTTGTTGCGGAACCCTGTTCCAAGCACTTCGCTCTTGGAGATGGCGACGCGGGCGCTGTCCGCGACCTCGACGCCGTAGTTGATGTTGTTCTCCATGCGCACGTTCTCGATCGCGACGCGGGAGGCGCCGAGCACCTGAATACCGCTCGTCCAGTTCCGGCTGGTGATGTTGCGGATGACCACGTACCGGTTGCTGGGGGCGTTGACGACGATTCCCGGCGCGTTCTGACGCGCGATGTTTCCGGCACCCGCACCGCCCTGAAGCACGGCGTCGATGTTCGCCTCGACGCCCGGCGCCGCCTGCACTGTGACGTTGCCGCCGGCGGCCGTGATCGAAACCACCTCAGGGAAGACGCCCGAGGAGACGATCGTGACGCTTCCGTTCTGGTTGGCGCCCGTACTGACACCCTCGACAGTCCCGGCGCCGAGGGCGCCGTTGATCGTTCCGAAGACCCGGTCGGCCTCATCGGTGTCCTCCGCGGTGCCAAGGCGTCCGTCACCGTCGAAGTCGCCGCACGTCCCCGGCGGTACGGCGGTCCTGAGACCCGCCTGTGCATTGGAGCCGAGGCAATTGCCCTCGACCAGAACAGGGTGGTTGGCAAATGCAGATGAGGCTAGAAGAGTCGTGCCGGCAACGATGCCGACCGCAACGGTCAGTAAACGCTTCACGGAGCTCCTTCCGGGTGAGCGGGACGGCCGTTATTCGCGGCCGCCGCCGTGCCGGTTCACTCGGGGTACAGTCGCCGCGTGCAGGACGACGCGCGAGCGCGAATCGAGAAGCTCCTCGCCAGAGGTGAGAGCCGGATGAGACAGGGGATGGATCCGGAGCAGGCACGGGAGAGCTTCGAGCAGGCGCTGCTGGTCGCGCGGGAGGCCGGCCTGGAGGAGCGGGTCCGCCCGCTCGTGGAGCTCAGGCTCGCCGACCTCGAGCGGCTTGCTCGAGAATCTCCTCCACCTGGCGCGCCTGCTCATTGACGTCGTGCACGGCGGCCGCCTCGCGGGCCGCGGCGTTCGGACGGGGTAGCTCGGCCGCCACGGCCATGGCAGCCGCGATGGCCGCCTCGTCCGTCGGATCGACGAGCACGCCGGCTCCGGCGCGCACGAACTCGGGTGGACCTCCCACGCGTGTCGCGACGACGGAGCGCTCGCATGCCATTGCCTCCAGCAGCGCCTGGCCGAATGGCTCCACGAGGCTCGGCTGGCAGAAGACGTCGCACGCCGCAAGCCACCGAGTGACCTCGTGGTGCGGAACGCGCCCCACGACACGAATGCCCGACCGTCCTTCCACACGATCGCGCAAGGGTCCGTCGCCCACGAACGCGAGCCGTCCCGAGCCGAGCCGCTCGTACGCCCCCGCGAGGCGGATGACGTTCTTCCGCTCGCTGAGCGTGCCGACGCAGAGGAATGCCGGCCCCGGTCCCGTCCAGTCGAGCTCGCGGCGCGCCTGCTCGGCATCGGCGCCGCGGAACCGTTCGAGATCGACTCCCGAGCTCACCACGCTCACCTTCCCGCGCGCGTCCGGAAGACGAGCCTCCAGCTGGCGCCGCAGGTAGTGCGAGACGGCGATGACCGCGGTTGCGCGGCTCACCACCAGGCGGGTCGCCGTGGCCACACCGCGGATCGCACCGATGTTGCGCACGTCCTGGCCGTGTGCCGTGACGACGAGCGGAGCGCGCGACGCGAGCGCGCCGATCAGCCCCGTCGGGACGAGGAAGTGGGCGTAGACGACATCTGGCTTGAAACTACGCGCGCGCGCGCGCGCGAGGCGGGCGAGCGTCAGGTACTTCGTCTTGCCGCCGGCGCGTTCGCGCAGGACGGCTCGTTCCAGCTCGTGCCCGCGCCGCCGAAGCGCCGCCTCCATTTGCTCGACGAAGGTGCCGTAGTCCGGGTCCCGCGGGCCGGGATACATCTGCGACACGAGGAGGATGCGCACGTCTTGACGAGCGGCTACACGGGTGAGCGCTGCGCGTCGTACGTGCCGAACTCCTCGCGGAGCTCGTTGCAGATCTCTCCCACCGTGCACCGGGCCCGGAGCGCCTCCCGCATGGGCGGCAGCAGGTTCCCGTCGCTCTGCGCGACCCGACGGACCTCTGCCAGCGTGTCCGCCGCCGCCTGGGCCTCCCGCTCCTCCCGCACGCGCGCCGTCCGCTCCAGTTGCCTGCGCTCGGACTCGGGATCGAGACGGTGGAGCTCGATGGGCTCGGCTTCGGGCTCGACGAAGCGGTTGACGCCCACGATCACGCGATCGCCGGACTCCACCTCGGTGCTGTAACGGAAAGCCGCGTCTTCGATCTCACCCTGGACGAAGCCCTGCTCGATCGCCGCGACGGCTCCGCCGAGCTCGTCGATTCGCTCGAGCAGCTCGGCCGCCCGCTCCTCCAGCTGCACCGTGAGGGTCTCTATCACGTAGGCCCCGCCCAGAGGATCGGCGGTGTCCGTGCCGCCCGCTTCGTGGGCGAGCAGCTGCTGCGTTCTGAGCGCGATCTTTGCGGATCGCTCGGTCGGGAGCGCGAGTGCCTCGTCGAAGCCATTCGAGTGGATCGACTGCGCACCCCCGCAGACGGCCGAGAGCGCCTGGATCGCCACGCGAACGATGTTGTTCTCCGGCTGCTGGGCGGTGAGGGTGGAGCCGCCGGTCTGGGCATGGAACCGGAGCGCCTGTGCCCGCGGATTCTCGGCCCCGAAACGGTCGCGCATGATGTTCGCCCACAGCCGCCGCGCCGCGCGGAACTTCGCCACCTCCTGAAAGAAGTGGTTGTGCGCGTTGAAGAAGAACGAAAGGCGGGCGCCGAACTCGTCCGGTGACAGGCCTGCATCAATCGCCGCCTGACAGTACGCGATCCCGTTCGCAAGCGTGAACGCGAGCTCCTGAACCGCCGTGGAACCGGCCTCCCGGATGTGGTATCCGGAGATCGAGATCGTGTTCCAGGCCGGGAGCCGCTCCGCACAGTAGGCGAACAGATCGGTGGTGATGCGCATCGAGGGCCGAGGAGGAAAGATGTAGTTGCCGCGGGCGCAGTACTCCTTGAGGATGTCGTTCTGAACAGTGCCGCGGAGCTGGACGCCCCGGACGCCCTGGCCTTCCGCCACGAGCTCGTAGAGGAGCAGCAGTAGCGCAGCCGGAGCATTGATGGTCATGGAAGTCGAGACCTCGTCGAGCGGGATTTGGTCGAGCAGGAGCTCCATGTCGGCGAGCGAGTCGATTGCCACTCCAGTTCTCCCCACCTCCCCGGCCGCCCGCGGGTCATCCGAGTCGTAGCCGAGCTGTGTCGGCAGGTCGAAAGCGACGGACAGCCCGGTCTGCCCGCGGTCGAGCAGATACCTGAAGCGCGCGTTGGTCTCCTCCGCCGACGCGAACCCCGCGTACTGGCGGATCGTCCACGGCCGACCGCGGTACATATCGGCGTAGGGGCCTCGCGTGAACGGAAACTCGCCCGGAAGCTCGAGCTCGAGATCCTGAACGTCACCGGAGCTGTAGACCGGCTTCACTTCGATCCCGGAGTCGGTCTCGCGCCGATCCTCGGCCGTGGCCATACCGTTAAGGCTAGTTCAATCGGGTGAAAGCCTCATTAGGCTTCGGGTGTGAGAATCGTCGTGAGACTGTTCGCGGGTTTGCGGGAGCGCGCGGGTGCTGCCGAACGGCAGCTCGAGCTCGTCGACGGCGCGTGTGCCGCCGATGTCTGGCCCGCACTCTCGCTCGGCGAGGAGCCCGATGGGTTGCTAGTCGCGGTGAACAAGGAATACGCCCCACGCGACCGGGTCCTCACCGAGGGCGACGAGGTCGCCTTCATACCACCGGTGTCGGGCGGCGCCTTCACGCTGAGCGAGAGCCCACTCGAGCTCGAGGACGTGGTCGGGGAGGTCGAGGACGACCGGGCCGGAGCGATCGCGACGTTCGTGGGCACGACCCGCATCGAGTCGCGCGGGCGAACCGTGACGCACCTCGACTACGAGGCGTACCCCGGCATGGCGGAGCGGGTCATGGAAGGGCTCGCGGAAAATCTCAAGAGCCGATACGACCTTTGCGGGATCGCGATGCACCATCGCATCGGCCGCGTCGGGATAGGGGAAAAAAGCGTCGTGATAGCGGTTTCCGCCCCCCATCGCCAGGATGCCCTGGCGGCATGCGCGGAGGCGATCGACCGGCTGAAGGCGACGGTGCCCCTGTGGAAGAAGGAAGTCTACGAGGGCGGTGAAGAGTGGATCGGACGCGGATCGTGATTCTCTGGAAAGGGCCGCCCGCCGGGTAGCTGGGGAAACCTCCCGGTCTCCCCAGACCCCTTTCCCTGGTCCGCTTCGCGGACGGGCGCCACGCGCTTCCCCCGAACCCACTCCACTGGTCCGCTGCGCGGACAGGTCCTACGGAGCGGGGCAATCGTCCAGCTACCGTAGAGCCATGAAGGATCACGAGACCGACGGGCAAGCCGATCGATTCGCGGCCGTGCGGGACGGCGACGACTGGCCCCGTCGCGAAGGCGAGGACAGAGAGTCCGACTCGACCCTGTATTACGAAGGCCTCCGGCCCGAATACCTCCCGCGGGAGTCCGAGCCGCTGTGGCGCGTGGTCGGACGCCGCATCTGGGGCCCCATCGTCGCGCTGGCGCTGCTCGTCTGGAAGGCGAAGTTCATCTTCGTCGCCGTCTTCAAGCTCAAGTTCTTCACCGCCGCCGGCTCGATGCTGGTCTCGGTGGGCGCATACGCGCTGCTCTGGGGCTGGCAGTTCGCCGTCGGTTTCGTCCTGCTGCTGTTCGTGCACGAGCTCGGCCACGTGCTGGAGCTGCGCCGCCAGGGGATCCCGGCGTCCGCGCCGCTCTTCATCCCGTTCCTCGGCGCAGTGGTCGGCATGAAGCAGATGCCGGACAACGCCTGGAAGGAGGCGCAGGTCGCCCTTGCCGGCCCCATCCTGGGCAGTCTCGGAGCGGCCGCCGTCTGGGCGGCCGGAGCGGCGTACGACTCCGATCTCCTCGTAGCGCTCGCGTTCACCGGCTTCCTGCTCAACCTCTTCAACCTTCTGCCCATCGTCCCGCTCGACGGCGGCCGGGCCGTCGCTGCCCTGCACCCGGCGCTCTGGGCGGTGGGCCTGGCCGGGCTCATCGTCCTCACGATCCTCGCGCCGAACCCCATCCTGATCCTAGTGCTCGTGCTCGGCGGCCTCGAACTGTGGCGGCGCTGGCGCGAGCGGGGAACCCCGGCCGCCGCTGGGTACTACCGCATCAAGCCGTGGCAGCGGGTGGCCGTGGCGGTGACGTACCTCGGTCTCGC
>JACCTQ010000096.1 GCA_013812265.1 Actinomycetota bacterium | reverse complement strand
CAGGTGCAGCTCACGCTGGGCCGTGTCGGAGGCTCCCGGGTCGCATGGACTGGCCGCGCGCTCGGCCTGCTTGCCGTCTACCTCGCGGTCACCGCGGCACTCGCCGTCGGCTTCTACGGACTGTTGGAGCTGTTCGCCGCCGATTAAGGTCAACTCGAGTCGATTTCGTGACTGGAGTCACGGACTCGGGCCGGCCACCCTACAATTCCGTACGTGTTCGAGATCGGCAACAGCCTGCGCGAGGCACGCCAGCGCCAGGGCGTTGACTTCACGCAGGCGGAGCAGGCGACGAAGATTCGCGGCAAGTACTTGCGCGCGCTCGAGGAAGAGCGGTTCGAGCTGCTGCCCGCGCAGACCTATGTCAAGGGCTTCCTCCGCTCGTATGCCGAATACCTCGGCCTCGATGGCCAGCTCTACGTGGACGAGTACAACTCTCGTTACGTCACAGGAGAGGATGAAGCGCCACTCAGAACGCGCCGGAGCTCGGCTCCTCCACCGAGACGCCCCAGGGAGACCCGCGGCGTGCTGCTCGCGCTCTCGGCGATCGCGATCGTGACGGCGCTCGTGATCGCCGCCTGGAACTTCGGAGCCCCCCCCGACCAGAGCGACGATCTGCTCGACAACCGGGCGCCCGGTGCGGTGTCGAAGAAGCGCCCGAAGGCGTCGGTCTCGAAGCGGGCACGCCCCAACCGATCCCGGACGGCTGCTCCCCGGAACGCGAAGCTCCTGCTGCGCGCGGCATACGGCTCCACCTGGGTGCAGGTCCACGCTGGCTCCCCCTCCGGCCCTCAGCTCTTTGCGGGGACGCTGGAGGAGGGCCGAACCATGGGCTTCGAGAAACGGCGGCTCTGGCTGCGAATCGGGAGGCCTGGGACGCTGATCGTCAAGCTGAACGGCAAGCGGCGTGCTCTCCCGCGTGAGGCTGGACCGCTGGACGTGACCGTGACCCCGCGGAGCATCCGGCCGGCATCCGCGTAGGCCCTTGAGCCGACCTCGAGCGGTCATCGTCGTCACCGGCAGCGAGCTCGTCCGCGGAGACCGGTCGGATCGGAACGGGCCGTACCTGGCCCGCGAAGCGTTGCGCCTCGGTCTGGAGCCGTCCCGCATCTCGATCGTCGGAGACCGACCGCAGGAGCTCGAGCAGGCGCTCCGGGAGGGAATGTTCGCGGATCTTTGCCTGGTGTCGGGGGGCCTGGGACCGACGCATGACGACCGTACGGTGGAGCTGCTGGCCGCGGTCACGGGGCGTGGCCTCGTGCTCGATGCCGAGCTGGAGCGCGAGATCGAAGGCGTTTCCCGCCTCGCAGCCGAGCGGCAGGGCCGCCCGTACACGGACTTCCGAGCGGGCATCCAGAAGCAAGCTTCTCTGCCGGAAGGTGCGATCTCGCTCGGCCTCGCGGGCACGGCACCGGGAATCGTCCTCGACCTCGAGGGCAGAGCCGTGGTCGCGCTTCCGGGCCCTCCGGCCGAGCTGCAGCGATTGTGGCCGCGCGCACTCGACACGGAGCCCCTTCGACGCTTGCTCTGGCGAACGAGTTCGCCCGGCCACCGAGTACTGCGGTTCTACGGCGTCGCCGAGTCCGCGGTTGCTTTCGCCCTGGAGGGATGCGGAGGGGAAGGGGACGGACTCGAAGCAACCGTGTGTGCGCGCGACCTCGAGGTGCACGTCGACCTCTTCTACGACGGGGCCGGCGAGGCGCGAGCGGAGACTCTCGCCGCCGCGCTTCGACGCGGTTTCGAGTCAGAGCTCTTCGCGGAGGACGAACGCGCGATCGAGGACCTGGTGCTCGCGCTGTGCGAGAGGAGGGGCTTCTCGCTTGCTACCGCCGAGTCGTGTACCGGTGGCCTGATTGCGGCCCGGCTGACGGCCGTTCCCGGCGCGAGCAACGTCTTCAAGGGCGGCGTGGTGGCGTATACCGACTCCGTCAAGGAAGCGCAGCTCGGAGTGCCCTCGAGCGTGCTCGGTCGACACGGAGCGGTGTCGGCGGAGACCGCCGAGGCGATGGCCGAGGGCGCCAGGGAACGCGTGGGAGCGGACGTTGCTGTCGCGGCCACCGGCATCGCAGGACCCGGAGGCGGCTCGGAGGAGAAGCCGGTCGGACGCGTGTGCCTGCATGCATCGTGTCCCGGCGGGGCATTGGCCACGACGCTGAATCTCACCGGTGACCGGACGTCGGTGCAGCGGCGTGCGGCGGTGGCGGGGTTGCACCTCCTCAGGCGACTCCTGGCACAGAATCGGCACGAAGCGGTGTGAGGTCCTCGCGTAGGGTCGGGAGCGATGGTGATCGGATCCGTTTGTTCGTGGGCCTGCCTCTCCCCGCAGGAGCGGTCGAGGGTTTGGCTGCCTGGCAGGCTCAGGGCCATCTCGAAGCAGAAGACGTCCGAACCGTGGCTTCCGAGAACGTGCACATCACGCTCGCGTTTCTGGGCAGCCGGCCCGAATCAGAGCTTCCGGAGATCGTGCGGGTCGTCTGGGCAGCGGCACGACAGGCGACGCCTCCCACGCTCACGGTCGAGCGCTACAGGGAGACGCGCAGCGTGGGCATGCTCGTCCTCGCCGAGGATGACGGCGCGGCCGCCGCGCTCGCCGGTGACCTCCAGGATCGGCTCGAACGGCTCGGCGTCTACCAGCGCGAACAGCGCCCGTGGCTGCCCCACGTCACTGTTCTCCGGTTCTCGCGCAGACCGGCGCTGCGCCCGCCCGTTCCGGATCTCGGGCCGGTCAGTCCGTCCGATGCCGCGATCTACCATTCGGTGCTGCGAAAGGGCGGCGCGCAGTACCGGATTGTCGAATCGGTTGCCCTAGGAGGTGGATGACGTTGGATCGTGAGCAAGCTCTCGATGTCGCGCTCGGCCAGATCGAGCGGCAGTTCGGCAAAGGCTCGGTCATGCGCATGAGCGACCAGGCTCAGGTGCAAATCGGCGCCGTGTCGACGGGCTCACTCGCCCTGGACCTCGCGCTGGGAATCGGCGGCTTGCCGCGAGGACGCATCGTCGAGATCTTCGGTCCCGAATCGTCCGGGAAAACGACCCTGGTCTACCACGTGATCGCCGAGGCGCAGCGCCGGGGAGGGATTTGCGCGTTCATCGACGCCGAGCACTCGATGGATCCCCAGTACGCACGCCGGATCGGCGTGAACATCGACGACCTGCTCGTCTCGCAGCCCGATACGGGCGAGCAGGCGCTCGAGATCACTGAGCTTCTCATCCGTAGCGGTGCGCTCGACGTCGTCGCGATCGACTCCGTCGCGGCCCTCACCCCGAAGGCCGAGATCGAAGGCGAGATGGGCGACAGCCACATGGGCCTCCAGGCACGCCTGATGAGCCAGGCCCTCCGCAAGCTCGCGGGCACGCTGAACCGCACTGACACGATCGCAATCTTCACCAATCAGCTACGCGAGAAGATCGGCGTTATGTTCGGGAATCCCGAGACGACGCCCGGCGGGCGTGCGCTCAAGTTCTACTCGTCCGTCCGCCTCGACATTCGCCGCATCGAGACGCTCAAGGAGGGCGTCGAGGCGATCGGCAACCGAGTTCGCGTCAAGGTCGTGAAGAACAAGGTCGCGCCGCCGTTCAAGCAGGCTGAGTTCGACATCATGTACGGCTCCGGCGTTTCGTGGGAGGGAAGTGTGCTCGACGCTGCGCTCGAGCGAAAGGTGGTGCAGAAATCGGGCTCGTATTTCAGCTTCGACGACGAGCGGCTCGGCCAGGGTCGGCAGAACGCAACCGCCTTCCTCCGCGAGCATCCCGATGTCGCACAGCAGATCCTCGTCAAGATTCAGGCCGAGGTCGGGCCCGATCAAATTGCCTCCGCGCGTTTGCTGCCCTCGCTCAACGGTGACGCGGCTGCGGCTGCGCGCGAGGAGGTTGTCGCCGGCAGGTAGCGATGCCACGCGTCACGAGCCTGCGGCCTCGGAGCTCGACGCGTGTCGCCGTCGACCTGGACGGTGCGCCGTGGCGGGTTCTGCCCGTCGATGTCGTCGTCCGAGCCGGTCTCTCGGATGGTCTCGAGCTCGACCGAGCCAGGTTGCGACTCCTTCGCCGAGAGCTTCGCAAGGCGGAAGCGATCACAACGGCGAGCCGCGCACTCCGACCGCGCGACCTGTCGACCCGCCGTCTGACCCAGAAGCTCGAGCAGGCGCGGGTTCCGCCGGCTGTGCTCGCAGACTCGGTGCGCACGCTGACTCAGGTCGGTTTTCTCAACGACGAGCGTATGGCGTCGAACCGAGCGCGAATCCTCGCGGAGCGCAACCTTAGCGATGCCGCAATTCGCCACGACCTCGAGGAGCACCAGGCACTCGATCCCGTCCTCGTCGAAACGATCTTGGAAAGCCTCGAGCCCGAAATCGAGCGCGCCGCGCGTATCGTTGCCTCCCGCGAAGATGGAGCGGCCGCGGCCCGCTACCTCGCGCGAAGAGGCTTCAGCGAGGAAACCATCGAGGCCGTTTTGTCGTCGAGAATTGCGCAGGACCTCGGTCAGGCGTAATATAGGAGTGTCTAACCGTACATTTCGCCTGCAAATGA
>JACCTQ010000070.1 GCA_013812265.1 Actinomycetota bacterium | reverse complement strand
CGGGATCGGAATCGACGACCAGTCCGTGTGCCGGAATCTCGGCCTTACCGAGCACCTCCAGCGTTTGGGTGAGGCGGCGACCGGCGGCGGCGCGGCGCGTGTCCTCGTAGACGACGTACCCCTCGCGGGGCTGGTTGATCGGGCAGACCACCGTGATCCGGACCGGCCCGGCGTCCGCGCGGGCGCGCAGGGTGTCGATCAGCTTTCCTCCGGCGACCGTCTCGTTCGCGATCACGAGCAACTCGCGCGGCCGTCCGTCCGTCACCGCGCGCGCACCCGTTCGCGCTCCTCGACTGCGGCCTGGTCACCGTTCAGGAGCGCATGCCGCGCGCCGGGAACGCCGTATTCGTACGGGTTGCCGACCACCTGTGGAATCTCGTCGAAGTTGAAGATCGGAGGCGGGGACGAGACCTGCCACTCGAGCGTCATGGCGCGCCACGGATTGGCCTCCGCCGCCGGGCCGCGCGCCCAGCTGACGATCATGTTGTAGACGAACACGATGAACGAGGCTCCGAGCAGGAACGACGAGATCGAGATGAAGAGATTCCAGTCGCCGAACTGCGGGTCGTAGTCGGCAACCCGCCTCGGCATACCCTGCACCCCGATCAGGTGCATGGGGAAAAACGTCAGGTTGAAGCCGACGAAAGTGAGCCAGAAGTGGGTCTTGCCTAGACGCTCGCTGTACTGGCGTCCCGTCATCTTTGGGAACCAGTAGTAGATGCCGGCGAAAATGGTGAACAGCGAGCCGCCGAGTAGCACGTAGTGAATGTGCGCCACGACGAAATACGTGTCGGATACTGCGATATCGATGGGGACCGCCCCCAGGTAGATGCCGGACAGCCCGCCGATGACGAACATGGACACGAACCCGAGCGCCCAGAGCATGGGCGTGGAGAGGTTCAACTTTCCCTCCCACAGGGTGGCGAGCCACGAGAAGACCTTGATCCCGGTGGGAACCGCGATCAGAAGCGTCGTGATCATCATCGGCACGCGCAGATACGTGGCCATGCCCGACACGAACATGTGATGCGCCCACACTGAGAACCCGAGGACGAGGATGGCCATCAGCGAGAGCGCCATGAGCCGGTATCCGAAGATCGGCTTCCGCGCCATGACTGAGATGACCTCCGAGGCGATGCCGAAGCCGGGCAGCATCATGATGTAGACCGCAGGGTGAGAGTAGAACCAGAAGATGTGCTGGTAGGCGAGCGTGTACCCGCCGTCGCCCGGTAGGAAGAAGTTGGTGTGCATCACGCGGTCGAAGAGGACGAAGAACTGCGACCCGGCGATGAACGGCGTGGCGACGACCACCAGCAGGGACGTGGTGAAGTTCGCCCACACGAGCAGCGGCATGCGCCAGAAGGTCATCCCCGGCGCCCGCATGGTGATGATGGTGACCAGGAAGTTGAGCGCCGTCATGATCGAGGAGGCGCCTGCCCACTGGACGCCCATGTTGAAGAAGATGTTGCCGTCCGTGCCGACGACCGAGAGCGGCGCGTAGCCTGTCCAGCCGGCGCCGAAAGCGCCGCCCGGGACGAGGAAGCTCGAGAGCATCATGATCCCCGCGATCGGCAGCAGCCAGAACGACAGCGCGTTCAGGCGCGGGAACGCCATGTCCGGCGCCCCGATCATGAGCGGAATGACGTAGTTCGCGAGGCCGGCGAAGGCCGGAATCACGAACAGGAAGATCATCAGCGAGGCATGCACCGAGAACAGGCCGTTGTAGGTCTGGCTGTCGAAGAACTGCGTCCCGGGCTGCGCCAGCTCGGCGCGCACCATCATCGCGAGCAGGCCGCCCGCCAGGAAGAAGAAGATCGTCGTCGAGACGTACTGGATCCCGATCACCTTGTGATCGGTGTTCACGCGGAAGTAGTCCCGCCAGCTGTAGGCGCCGTGACTGGAGTGATCCTCCGGCGCGGTCGGCGACCCGATCGCGTAGCGCACCCAGTAGTCGAAGGCGCCGATCCCCGCCAGGAACCCGATCGGAGCCGTCGTCAGGGTTGCGACGGTCGTGATCGCGCGCCAGTCCCACACGGGATCCCAGCCGGCTAGCGCCCGGATGCCGACGACGATCCCGAGCCCGATGCCGAAGAAGAGCGCGGTCATCCACGGCACGCGCAGCCAGCCGGGGGCGAGCGCGCGGCGCCAGCCGGGGGCCTTTCGCCCTGCGGGCGAAAGCTCTGTCGAAGAAACCCAGGGCTCCTCGGTCCTCATCGTCCTTCCTTCTTAGACTTCTTCGGCGAAGCTGGAGAGGTCAGATACTGCACGAGGGCGTCGAGCTGGTCCTTTGGCAGCTGATCGTACGTCTCGGGCATCAGGTCGGCGGAGAATCCCCGCTCGACGTAGGCGTCCGGCTTCACGATCGATTCCCGGACGAATTGCTCGAGCGGCTGACCCGGCCCCTTTGCCTGGGCGGCCAGCCGGTCGAGATTCGGCCCAACCTCCGACTTCGAGCCGGCCGGCGTGAACGTGTGGCACCCGCCACAGCTGTTCTGGGCGAACACCGCCTTCCCGGCCTGCCCCGGGGATCCGTTTAGCGCCTGCCGTTGTTCCGAGATCCATTGCTCGTACTGTGCCCGCTCCATCACGACCGCCTTCGAGCGCATGAAAGCGTGCCCGAGACCGCAGAGCTCCGTGCAGATGACCGAGAACCTCCCGACCTTCGTCGGCGTGATCCGGAGCGTCGTGACCATGCCGGGAACGGCGTCCTGCTTCTGGCCGAACTCCTTCACCCAGAACGAATGGATCACGTCGGATGCCTTGAGGGTGAGCTTGACCGGTTGATCCACAGGCAAACGGAGTGTGGTCGACGTCAGGTCTTGCTCATCCAGGTACTTGAAGCTCCAGGCGAACTGACGCGCGGTCACCTCGATCGACATCGGCGTCCCAGACGAACGGTCGTTCTGGGCCAGGGCAACCGTGCTGACGATCGCGATGCCAGTAACGAGCACGGCCGGTACCGCCGTCCAGGCGATCTCCAGCCCGGTATGACCGTGGATGGGGCGACCGTCGGAGTCGTCGTCCGGTCGCGCCCGGAACTTGACCACCGCGTACAGCATCACGGCTGCCACCAGAGCGAAGATGGCGATGCAGATCGCGGTCGTGAACCAGAAAACGAAGTCGATCCGTTCTCGCTCCTTGGACGCCTGCTCAGGCAGCCAGTCGACGAGGACGGCGACTGCAGTGACCGCGGCGCCGACGATCAGGCCGATCGCGACGAGAGAAAGGATTGCTCCCCTGCGCACCGAAGGCGAGCCTACTGAAAGAAGAGGCCGCGCCGCTAGGTGAGGCGGCGATTAGCGGCCGCTCGAAACGGGTACGCCAGCCCTACACAAGGGAGGATCGAATGGGACTTGGAGTCAGCTTGTTCTTGATCGCCATCGGCGCCATTCTCACGTGGGCCGTGACGGCAGAGGTATCGGGCGTCGACGTCAACGTCGTCGGCGTGATTCTGATGATCGTCGGGCTCGTTGGACTGCTGCTTTCACTGCTTTTCTGGTCGTCGTGGGGTGGGCCCGGCGCTTTCTCGCGGCGCAGGACGACGTACGTCGACGAGGCTCCGCCGCCCGGCTACTAGAGGTTTGACCGGAAAACAGGTCAAACCTCTATAGGGGGTGACTGCCGCGCGGATCACGCACTAACCGGAGCTCGTCCAGCGGGGCGGGCTCCGGTTCTCCCGGGCCAGCGCTCGGCTCGCTTTTATTCGCGAGCGCCGAAGTCGGCCGTGACGATCACGACGTCGTTGCGGCGGAAGACGCCACGAGCTCGAGGTTGCCGAACGACGGCGATACCGACCTCGATCCAGCGGTGCGACAGGAGGTTGGCGCGGTGGCCTGAGCTTTTCATCCACATTGCCACTGCTGAGCCGGCGCCGATGTCGTCCCGGGCCCAGAGCAGGTTCTCGCCGGCGGCCCACCGCCGGTGACCGTCGGACCTGTAGAAGCGGCGAACGCGCTTGGAGAACGAGGTTCCATCCGCAGACGCGTGGCTGAAGAAACCCTTGCGACCCATCTCGCGCGAATGGAATTGGGCCGCTCTCCGCAAATCAGGCGAGCTCGCGAGCGTCGGGATGCCCCGCCGAAGACGGACCGCGTTGACCTCGGCGAGCACCTGGGTAGCCCGGAGGGAGGACGCGGACGCAAAGGCGGGCAACGCGGCTGAGCGCGGAGCTGCGGAGGCTGCCGGAAGCGCAACGACCTGTGCGCCAGCGAAGGCGCAGAGCGCCCCCAGCGAGACGAGCCGAGAGTAGGGCCTCACCCGAGAAGAACTGTAGCCGTGGCGACCGCCGGCCCGCCGCCCTACAAATTTCGCCCCAAAAGCGCTACTATTCGGCTCCCGCTTTTGCCGCTGCTAGAGGGTCGTGTGCGCCCGATCACGGGTGATGCACTCAGTCGCAGAGCCCGTACGACCTGACTGGCCCGTCGGGCGCACACCGCCCTCTAGTTCGCGGCTCCCGCTCCGCTCATGGATGTGAACGCCGTTTCCACGTGTGTCGGGCCGGGTAACGAAGCACTGTGAGCGTTCGCATTTTTTGGGCAGCCGCGTGCGCGCTCCTCGTCGGAGTGGCCCTCCACGCGTCTCCGGCCATGGCCGCCGAGATTCTGACTCGAGCTGTCACCGCTTTGAGAAATGACCCCGTCTATGTGGATGCCGCTGTGGAGGAGGCGATCTCTCCGGCGGAGGCGGAGCGGGTGCGGGCGCGGATCGCAGAGCCCGGCGGCGGGCCGATGTACATCGCCATTCTTCCCGCCGAGGCGCGCAACGAGGCAGGTGGCGACACCGCCGGAGTTCTGCGGGCGCTCGTCCAGGAGCTTCGTCGCCGCGGCACGTACGCCGTCGTCGTCGGTCGCGAGTTTCGGGCGGGCGGCACCGACTTCCAGGTGCGTGAGCTCGCGAACGAGGCCCTGCGTGAGAACCGGGGCGCGGGAGTGACGGCCACGCTTCTCGACTTCATCGGCCGGGTGGAGGCGGAGAGATCGGCCGGGAGATCCGGAAGCGAAGGCGAATCAGGGGACGACGGGTCACCCGGTGGAGGAGGCGGCATCCTGGCGTTGATCGCTGCCGTAGCCGCCGGTGCGATCGGGCTCCATGCCTTTCGTAAGCGGCGCCGGCGGCGAGAGGAGTTCGCGCCTGTGCGCCAGGCAGCCCAGGAAGATCTACTCGCGCTGACGGAGGACATTCGCGAGCTCGACCTCGATGTGGAGATGCCGGGCACGAGCCCGGCGGCGAAGGAGGACTACGGCCGCGCGCTTCAGTGCTACGAGCGGGCGGATCAGGCGCTCGACCGGGCGCGGGCTCCCGAGGACCTCGAGGCGGTCACCGCAGCGGTCGAGGAAGGAAGATTCGCCATGACCTCGGCGAAGGCGCGCCTCGAGGGGAAAGAACCACCTGAGCGGCGGCCGCCCTGCTTCTTCGACCCGCGCCACGGCCCCTCCGATCGGGACGTCGAATGGTCTCCCCCCGATGGCGCCCTGCGCCTGGTGCCGGCGTGTGAAGCTGACGCGCAGCGTGTGGAGCGAGGCCTCGAGCCGGCAGCCAGGGAGGTAATGGTCGGTGGCCGGGCGACGCCGTACTGGAATGCGCCGGCGTCCTACGGCCCGTGGGCGGGAGGCTACTTCGGCGGCATGAGCGGCGGGCTCCTTCCGGGTTTGCTCATCGGGTCGATGCTCGGAGGCGGCCTCATGTTCCCCGGAGCAGCGGGGGCCGAACCCGGAGGGTTCGATTCGGGTGACTCCGGAGGCGGAGACTTCGGCGGCGACGATCTCGGAGGCGGAGACTTCGGAGGGGACTTCGGCGGAGGAGACTTCGGCGGAGGAGACTTCGGAGGCGGAGACTTCGGCGGAGGGGACTAGGGAACCGACGCCTCCTGATGAGCCGCTCGGCGTTGGCGGAGTCGTTCCCTGCCGAGGATTCCGGCGAGGAGTAGAAGAGGCAGCGCGACGAGCATGACGAGCAAGACTACGAACCAGAACGCCGCGATGCGCGGCTTCTCAGCGGGATCGACACTCCCCGTCCCAGGTGCGAAATCGGGCTGGGCGGCCATTCGCGGCGGCTCGTCAACCGGTGCGAAGGTGGCGGACGGGTCGAATGCCTCCACGAGCCAGCGGCCTCGAATCCGCCGCAACTCGACGGCGAAGACGACGGCGCCCGTCCTCGCTTGGCGGTCGGGTTGAAGGATGAGGTCCAACCCGACCAGGTTGGAGTACGAATACTGAAGTAGCCAGTCGTGGAAGCGGCGACCGCGAGCGGGATAGGCATACACGGGGATGTCTCCACGCTGCCAGTCCGCCCGCGAGGCGGCCGTGCGAAGACGCGGCGCCGCGAGCCCGTAGGCCGATCCGGGATCCCGCCTGCGGACAGCGGCGTAGACGAAGCGGTCGAGGGTTTCATTGATCTTCCGCCGCTCGCGGGCCCGAAGCGCCACGGTGGGCGGTTCGCGGACGACGTACCCGGGATCGTCGGATGGCTCGAGGCCGTGCAGCTCGGAGTCCGGAACGAGAGACAGCAACCAGACGGCGAGCCCGAGGCCCAGACCGGCGACAGCGATCCTGCACGCTCTCCGACGGCCCCGGGGAGAGGCGGGAACCAGCCGCCCTCGCTCGGGTATGCGAGTCGCCCGCATATTCGCAACGACACTAGCAAAATACTTTCATCGGTTACACTGGCGAGGTGTTTCCTGATCCGGGCGACCGGCAGCCGGCGCCACAGCCGCTTCGACTCGTTCAACAGTTCGTCAACACGCGGGACATCGAGAACGGCGGGGACGAGCTTTCCGCCCCGGCAGAGCTGGCGAGGGTCCTCCGCCGCATCGGGGTGACGGAGAAGCCGCTTTCGGGTCTCGGCGATGGGCACCTTCAGGCGGCCGTGCAACTCCGCGAGGCCCTCCGTGAGCTGCTCCTCGCTAACAACCGAGGCCGCTTAGGGCGAAGGGCGCTCGATGTACTCGGGCGATCGGCCGGAGCGGGTCAGCTCTCCATCCAGTTTCACGAGGATGGCGGGGCGACGCTGGTCCCCCAGGCGACCGGTCTTGACGGGGCACTCGGCCGCATTGTCGCCGTGGCTTTCACCGCCATGGCGGACGGAAGCTGGCAGCGGCTCAAGGCGTGCCGCCGCGACATCTGCCGCTGGGTCTTCTACGACAGGTCGAAGAACCGCTCCAGCACATGGTGCGCGATGTCCGTCTGCGGGAACCGAACCAAGATTCGCCGCTACCGCGGACTAGACTCGCCGGGCGTGCTGCAATCGACACCGTGAATCGGTATGGCTCCTCGGCGAGCGGCCGGACTCGGTCGGCACGACGCAGCACTCTGGTCGCGATTGCGGCGCTCGCTGCCGCGGGCGCGGCGCTCGCGGGCACCCGACTCGCCGGGTCCGACGAGCCGAGCACGCGCACGGCGGGGCCCACCCGGAATCTCGCCGCAAATCGCTTCGACGCAGGCCGAGCGTTCCGGTTCTTGCGCTGGCAAGTGCAGCTCGGCCCGCGGCCGGCAGGGTCGCGGGCATCCAAGAGGCTCGCAGCCAGGCTCCGCGCGGAACTCCCCAATGGGAGCTACCAGCCCGTGCCCGGCGGGCTGCGCAATGTGATCGGCACAGTGCGGGGGCGCCAACCGGGCCGTGTGGTCGTCGTCGGAGCCCATTACGACACGAAAGACCTGCCCGGCTTCCTCGGCGCGAACGACGGGGCGTCCGGAACCGCCGTGCTCTTGCAACTCGCGCGCAGCTTTCGGCCCGGCGACGTGCGCCCGACGCTCGTCTTTGCCTTCTTCGACGGCGAGGAGAGTCCGCGCGGAACGCCGGATGCCGAGTTCGAGCTTCGAGGTCTCCGTGGGAGCAAGATCGCGAGCCGGGCGCTGCGCCACGCAGAGGCAATGATTCTCCTCGACTTCGTGGGAGACAGGGACCTCGCGCTCCCGCGCGAGCGTGGTTCGGACGAACAGCTCTACGCGAGCCTCCGAGCGGCAGCGCGGCGTCTCGGGACGGGCCGTTACTTCTCCGGTACAAGTGAACTATTCGTGCTGGACGACCATGTCCCGTTTCAGCGTGCAGGCGTGCCGGCCATCGACTTGATCGATTTCGCGTTTCCGTGCTTTCACCGTCCGTGCGACAACCTGACGGCCGTCTCGGAGCGAAGCCTGGACATCGTCGGTGAGACCATGATCGAGCTGCTTCGGAAGCTCTAGCGCCGCCCCGCTCAGCGGACGCCTGCCCGCGGAGGGGGCGGCGTCTGCGCACTTCCCCAGGTGCGCACTAACGTGACGAAGTCAGTCGACTGCATCGCCCGCTCGATGAGAACCGCGGCGAGGTAGAAGACGAGCGCCCCGATCAGGCACAGCACGGCCCACCCGAAGCCGAGCGTGATCCAGACGGTCACGAACGCGAAACCGAGCACGGCGGCGAACTGCTTGGATGAAATGGTCAATTGAGCTCCCTTCGGTGTCGTCTGTCGAAGCCGGTAAGCGTCACGCTGACCGGTAAGCTGGGAAGGTCATGACGCCCGAGCGCTTCGCGCACGCGGCGATCGACGTCTCGGAGCGTCTCGGCTAGGTCAGTCCCTCGTTCGACGTGCACATTGACGGCGACCCCGTCGATACCGTAGCGGCCGGCGGACTCGCTGACCGCTGGATGCTCGCGCGCCGCCATCTCAACCGCACGCTCGACCGCGCGCGGCTCGACGATGACTGTCCCACGTTCGTCTTCGCCGAGTAGGAGTTCGCTGCGAGCGAGATAGGGGCGTGGCAGGTGCTTCCACGCCAGAATGCCGAGCACGACGAACGCTGCCAATCCAGCGAGGCCGGCGATCAGTCTCACCCGAGCGGTAATGTCACTCGGCTCCAGGCCCGCGAAGTAGTCGTAGACGGTTCGATAACCGCTGATGTCGTTGACGAAGCCCGGCGACGACTTGAACGCGAGCAGCACAACCATGAGGCCGTACCAGATGAGCGCAAGACCGACCGCGGTCACCAAGAGGTTGCCGGTGAAGACGGCCCCTGAGACGCGCGCGCGGATCCGCTGGCGAAACACCTAATCGACGCTCGTCTTTCCTTCGCCCTGACGGGCGTGGACGCGAAGCCTGAGCGAGAACGCATCCGCGAGCGGCGTCACCGCCGCCGAAGCTCGCTGCTCGATCTCCGTAGAGGGGAAGGTGCGCGAATGGTAGGCGGAGACCTTCAGCTGCCCGCCCCGACCGACACGTCGCAGCCGCACCCGCGTCCGCTCGTCGGTTACTCCGCGCACCTGCTCGACGAGAGCGCCGGCGATTTGCGCGAGCGGGCGTCGCCTCGCAGCCAAGCGTGCCGTGCCATTCTCCTCGAGCACAGCGAGCCGCTCACGCCGGGGCACAAGCGCGCCGATGAGCAGCAGCGTGCCGAGGGCGATCGCCGCGGCGCCTCCGCCCACGGATACCCAGGCCACAGGCCCGTCTGCCTCGAGCTGAGAGAGGAAGTCCTCCACAACTTCGCGGAGCGGCGGGAGCTGGAAGTGGCGGGCGAGCGTCGGCAGGCTCAGCGCACGTGTGTCGCCCTGGATCGAGAAGATCGCAGTGGCGAGGCCGAGCAGCGCAAGCGCGAGCAGGAGCAGGAGCGCGATCAGACGGGCGATCGCTCGCAGGACGAGCACCATCTAGTGCTCCGTCCCGGAGGTCGCTTGATGATCCTGGCGCGCGAAAAGCAAGCTGGGGAAGGACGCAGGGAGCGCGCATGTGCGGGCACATGTAAGCGACTGAGGACGCAGTCCGGCGCCGCTTTGCAGCCGCCCAGGGCGCGAGTGACTTCCGGGACGGAGCACTAAACCCCTCTTCCCGGCAAGTCTGCGACGTCCTCGAACACGATGTCGATCGGGCCTAGCGCGTTCTCGAGTCCCGCGCGAGCAGCTCCGCGCTCGATCCGCGCCCTGATCCGATGCGCGAGCGGGCGGAGCGGGACGACGTGCACCACGAGGTGCAATGTCACGCCGTAGCGACCATCCGAGAGCGCAGCCGCGGTAACGCCGCCGAGCCGCTCGCGCCCGTCGAGCGTAGACCGCGTCCCGAGCGGGCCCGCAGTCGCGTGTAAGACGGCGTCGACCGAGAGCGCCTGCGTAAGTGCGAGTCGCGCGAGCTCGACCCGTTTGGACGCGGCAAGGGCGGGCAGCGTCGCGCCCGCCGCCTGCTCGGACGTGCCTTCGACCATCGAGCGCTACTCGACGCGCGCTGGCTCGGGCACGTCGTCGCCCGGGAAGTGGAGGTCGTTGACGGTCACGTTGACCTCGGTGACCGTCAGACCGCAGATGCCCTCGATCCGCCGGATCACGTTCTCGCGCACACGGGTGGAGACCTGTGGGATCGACTCACCGTACTCGATCACCAGCGTCAGGTCGACCGCCGCCTCGCGCTCGCCGACCTCGACCGAGACGCCCTGCGTGCGCTCGTCGCCGATGCCCACGCGTTGTGTGACCGCGCCGAGCGCGCGGGCCGCGCCGCCACCGAGAGCGTAGACGCCGGGCACCTCATGAGCAGCGATACTGGCCACCTTGGTCACGACAAGATCGGCAATCGTGGTCGTGCCGTGCTCGGTCTGCAACGCCGAGGCCGCCCCCGCCGGCGCAGTGGGCGTTTTCGGCCGGCTGGAAGCTGTCGTCTCGTCAGCCATCATTCCTCCTCGTTGAGCTTTGGTCGTTACGTCTTGTTAGAACCGGCGGGGCGCCGAAAGTTCCGTGCTTTCATGAGCGAGCGGCCGAGCCGGTCGGACAGGCTCCTCGTAGTCCAGTGGGAGCCGAACATCCTCGACGAGGACGTTGACCTCTTGAACGACCAGGCCGGTCATCTGGATCAGCCGGTCCACCATGTTCCTGCGGATCGCTTCCACCAAACTCGGAAGGTGGGGGCCGTAGTCGACGGTGATTCTCAGCTCGACGACGACTCCCCGCTCGGAGACGGTGACGTGGATTCCGCTGGTCGTTCGGCCGAGGAACCGCCCGCCTACCATCTCAGCCGCGCGGACGGCGGGCTCGACTGCGGGAAACTCGCACAAGCTCAGCGCGGCGATCCTCGCGAGGACGGAGTCGGCGATCCTCGTACTGCCGCGCTCCTGCTGGAGCAGTGCGTGCCGGACGAGCTGAGGGACGACCACCTCCAGGGGAAGGGGTAGCGACGGTAGCGTCCTCTCCGCGCGGATGCCACGCATAACCGCCTGCACGATCCGGTACGGCGCCCTCACCTGCTTGCGAGCCAGTTTGCGCACCCGACCCCAAAGCTCCTCGAGCTCGCCCAGCGTCTGCTGGCAGTGCGAGCAACTCACCTGATGCTCGGGATTCGCAGGCGCGAGGTTATCGGCAACCTGTTCGACCAGGGCAGCAAGCCAAGTGCCGCAGGGAAGCCTCGCACCGACGTCGACGTTCATCGCCACTGCCTCATAGCAGCAATGAGCTCCAAGCGGGCGCGGTGGATCCGCCCTTTCACCGCCGGCACGGTCACCTCGAGCACGGAGGCGATCTCCTCGTACGAGAGGCCTTCGAACTCGCGCAACACGAGCGGCGCGCGCTGCTCCGGCGTGAGGCGAACGAGTGCCGCCTCCAGCGCTTCCAGCTCGGCACGTGTCTCGACGACCTCGCTCAAACGCGCTGCGCGCGCGTCTGTTCGCTCCGCAGATGCCTCCGCCCGCCGCGAACGCAGCATGTTGAGACACCGATTGGTCGCGATCTGTACCACCCAGGTCGAGAAAGAGCTTTCTGCGCGGAAACGCGGCAGCGCCGACCAGCACTGCAAGAAGGCGTCCTGCGCCGCGTCCTCAGCATCGGCGGGATTCGCGAGCATCCGGAGTGCTACGCGATAGATCCGCGTCCGATGACGGCGCACCAGCTCCTCGAAGGCGGAAAGATCGCCCAACTGCGCGGCGCGAAGGAGGTGGACGTCGTCTGTCTTCAAAACCATGGGATCTCTTCGCTGGGCGGCGGTGACAAGTGCTCGACCCTAACCCGCGAGAGCTCACCCCCGATCCTGAACGGGCGCGGTCAGCGCCCCACACGGATACTTGTACCGAGAAGAGAGGCGCGGGTGTCAGGCGACGTCAGCGCGCTGCCAGTATCCGGCAGCAAATCGCCCTGACGTACATGACCGCGCCGCAGTCATCACGAGTCGCAGTGCCCGCTCAGGTAGCCCGGACCATGCGCCACGCAGAGCGGGACGCGTGTGAGTTAGCGCCCAACAAACTCGCGGAACGACCATATCGGGTGTGGGAGATGTCGATGCTGGCGGTCCTAGGCGCCCCCAGAGGTCAGCTGCCCGGCTGCGCGAGACCCGACTCGTACGCGAGCACGACCACCTGCACGCGATCGCGAAGATGGAGCTTCTGGAGAATGTGCGCGACGTGGGTCTTGACGGTCGCCTCGCTGAGATAGAGCTGCCCTGCGATCTCGGCATTCGACAGTCCGCGCGCGACCAGCCGCATGACCTCGAGCTCACGCTCGCTCAGCTCGACGAGCTCGGAAGGAATATCGTCCGGCCGGGGCCGCCGGACGAACTCCTCAACGAGGCGTCTGGTGATCGTCGGGGAGAGAAGTGCGTCGCCACGGGCCACGATGCGTATGCTCTTGCCCGAGACCTGGAACGGCTGGATCCACGATCTCGCCTTTATCGCCCTCATGCTGAGCGCCATCATCGGGATGGTGGCGACCGCCATAGCATTGCGCGGGGATCACAGCTGGTTCGGGTTTCCGCTCGTAGCGCCCGTAGCAGCTCTTTCCAGACGAGGAGGACGCTCGGGTTGCAATCGGGAACCGAGCGCCTTTGGCGACGTCGACGGAGTGCTTGGACTGCGCGCCGGTGCCGAGGACGCCGCCTGTGGATTCCGGCTAGCTGGCTGGGAAGTATTTCGCCTGTTGGCAGGGCTTTCTCGAGTGGGCCGTGAAGGACTCGAACCTTCGACCTTGGGATTAAGAGTCGGAAACGGCGTCCCGCTCCGCCCTGCTCCGTCGGGACCTTTCCCTGCTAAGCGAGCGAAACCGCCTGTTCGACCGTTTCGGCGTCCTGCTCCGTCTCGCGCCGTTCGGTTTGACCTTTTGTTTGACCGCTCGTTAGCTCGTCCAACCAGCCGCAGTCCGGTTGATCGTCCGGCAGGAGATGGACGTAGACCCGCAAGGTGAACGCCGGATCATGGTGTCCAAGGAAGAGCTGCACCTGCTTCGCGTTCCAGCCGTTGCGGAACCGGATCGTCCCAGCGGTGTGCCGAAGCGAGTGGAACCCGGCCCACGGCACGCCTGCACGTCGAGCGGCAGGCTTGAAGACGCGAGCGGCCAGGTTGGACGGGTCGAGGACGCTTCCGTTACTGGTCGTGAAGACGTACTCGTCGTCCTGCGGCCGGTTCGCCTTGCGCAGCTCCCATAGCTGCCTCGCCATGCCGGGTGAGAGCTTGATCGTGCGCTTGCCGTAGTCCGACTTCGGAGGAGCCACCTGGTTTTTGTAGATGCGGCGCCGCACCTTCAAGCGAGGCGGGTCACCCCACGCGATGTCTCCCCAACGCACGGCGATGCCTTCGCTGATCCGCAGGCCGCAGTGAGCCAGGAACTCCACGAACAGACGGTGGTCGGCTGGGACCTGCGCCAGAAGCTCGCGAAGCTCCTCCTCCGTGAGTGCCTTCGTCGCGTGCTCGTCTTCGTCGTCTGCCTGCTCGACTTGCTGAGAGAGCTTCACGCCAGTACACGGATTCGAGCGGAGCAGGTCGTCCTCGACGGCCGTAGCGAAGAGCGCTCGCAACGGCGCTACGGCGAGGCGGACGGTGCCAGGCGAGAGACCCTTCGCCTCCAGGTCCGAGGCGAGCTTGCGGATGTGCATGGGACGGATCGTGCGCAGCTTCCTGCCTCCCAGCGTCGGCAGGACGTGTAGCTCTAGGTCTCGGACGTATTCGTTCAACGTCTCTGGCCGGATGCGCTTGCGGGATCGGCCTTTGTAGACCGTGCGCCAGAGGTCGAAGTAGGCCTGTAACGTGAGCCTCGCCTCGGCGTGGTACTCGCCTTCGGCCACGGCCGTCGAGAGAGCCGCCTTCCGCTTCCGTGCCTCGCTGAGCGTGCCGACGTACTCCGTGACCTGCTTGTCGCCGTTGCGAACCACGACTTTGAAGCGGTTGCCGACGGCGTACACGCTCGGCACCTTCGTGCGCTTCGGCTTGCGGTCCAGGCGAGCCGTCGTTCTATCCTGATCTTGCATGGAAGTTTACTCCTTCCGTGCCACGGCCGGGAGCGCGAGCGGGTGGCATCCCGTGAGCGCTGCTCGGCCTCTTGTCACCTCGATCATACTTGCTCCGACCCGGCGATGCTCTATTGCCTGCTCGGCCGGGAGGTCGCATGGCTCCATGGATTGCGGCGCACGATCAAACAGAGGTCAAACACCGTGAAGCCTGTTACGTCGAGGTCGAGGTCGAGGTCGCGGCGGTCGAGGACACGGAATGCGAGGCACCCGTTTTTGACCCTTCGTAAGCGCCGCGAGCACGCTCGACATACTCCGCACGCTCGCAGTGGTCGATGAAGACGCCGAAGGTCGCCACGCGGTCTAACCCGAGCAAGCTTGCAAGCTCGACTCGATCAGCCTCGCTCAGCGCCTTTAGCACACGTCGCCTCGGCGGCGAAGTCACCTGGATGTAGCTACTCCGCCTGCTCTGCGTCACGCTCCAGGCCTTGCCGCTCCTGCGGCGCAGCTCAGTTCGGATGATCTTGACCGCCTCAGCATCGTTCATGGCTCCTCCTGTTGTTGTGGTGTTCGCACCTGCCCCTCTACCTCGTGACGGAGCACGAGTACGCGTCCGTTGCGACCGTCGCCGCGCTTGTGGCGAGTGAGCTTTCCGCGCCGGAGGAGATCGTCCACGGCCTGTCGTGAAGTCCGCAGGTAGTCGGCTGCCTCGGAGACGGTGAGGTACGGCGATGGCTCCTCCGGTCGCTCCAGCCGCTCCAGCACGATCTCCGCTGCTCGCGAGGCGATCTCCTCCAGCGCGTGGTCCGGAAGCTGGAGGAGGAGGTCGCTCACTCGTCCTCCTCCTCCAGGCGCGGGAGCAGGCGAGGTGCCTCCACCTCTGTCGCCGCCGCGATCTCTTCGCTTACGAGCACGTCGAGCAGAAGGCGATAGCCGCCTGTGAAGTCCGGCCTGCCGAAGTTCCTGACAAGCTCGCGCGTCCCCTCGCTGGGGAACGGACGTTGTGCGCCAACCGGCGTGAGCGTGCTGAGCTGCACTCTCGCCGCGTCGTTCGCTGGGAGGCTCGCGAGCCAGGCCGCGAAGTCGTCCCGTCCTTCGTCTCGTGCGAGCTGTACCAGAACATCGAGCGCGCTGGAGAGCGAGAGAGGTCGATGTCGAAGCTCCGGTGGCCGATCGTGTCTGAAGCTCACGCTTGCTCCTCAGAGTGAAGCAGGGTCAGCTTGCGCCGCAGTCGCTCGCGCTCGCTGACCACCTCATGGAGGCGCTCGCGAAGCGTCTGGTACTCGCGCTCGTTTACCTCCAGCTCGTCGCCGAGGTCGGCGGCCTGTCTCTCCAGTTGCCCGAGGCGGCGGATGATGTTCGCGACGCCGACAGCCTCGCCTCGACGGATGATCGGACGCCGGTCGCTCATCACCCGTCCACCTCTGTCCCCGTCGGCGGTCCTGTGATCGTTTCCTCAAGCAGCCGCTCTAGCTCGGCCTCGTCAGTCCCTTCACCTACATCGTGGTCGTCCTCCACAAACCAAGACGTAGTTCTTTTGTTCTCCTTACCCAGAAGGTTTACTCTGATCCTCTGAGGCGTTCGGACGTTGCCAGGCGGGGAAACGGCGGAATCCTGCTCCAGAAGCGAGCTTGCGGAGGACTCGCCGTTCGGACCGTCTGGACGCTCGTTCGGACCTACGTGCGGCTCGGGTGCGCTTTCGTGTTCGGACGTGTCCGAGCTGACGGAGGCCTGATTCCCGCTTGTACTGCGGCCTTCGGAGTCGGTCTCGTTCGGACCGATCCGAGCAAAACCGTTCGGACCCGACTCGGACTGCTCGGGAACGAGATGGAACACGTAACGGCGCGTCCGCTGCGCAGTCGCGGTGTCGTAGCCGAGCCAGCCTTCGTCCCGGAGCTTGCGCAGGCGTTTAGAGAGTGAGTCGAGCCGCCTCGTCCACCCGACCCACTCCGCGAGCTGATCGAGGCTGGCCGACGCCGTCAGGGTGTCGAAATTCTGGCGCCTGTACAGCACGGCGAGGATCGCGTAATCGGAGTGCCGACCCGCGCGCAGTAACACGTCCGCGCGGTCCGGGATCGCCGTGAACGACGAGTAGCGCAGGCGGCGCTTCACGCGCGCCGTCCTGCGCTGGTATGGCTTAAGTCAGGGTCGCCAGGTTCGTCAGGGTCGTCAGGGTCGCCGGGTGGCGCTCGACGAGCCGTGCGTCGCGTCCGGCGTCGTGCTCGCGGCGCTCTTGGAGGCCGCGCTCGGGAGGCAAAGCGGGGCAAACACCTCGCCAAAACCGGCCTACGGCGAAGGCTCATTGCGAGGGTGAAAGCTCGCGTCGCTGCATGGTGCGGCGACACCACGGCGTCACGGAATTGATCCCGCAGCTCCGTTTGGCTTCGCTCAAGAGTGAGGCTGAGCGCCAGAGCGAACGGCTCCGTTGAGACCGCTACGCGTTGCGCACGTTCCATCGCTGCTCAGTCTTCGACCGCATCCACGAATCAGTCTACGGGTGGTGTCGGAGGTCACCTTCAGAACCACGAAAGCCTGACCGTAGGCCAGGCTTCCGAAGGGATGTGCGGTGAAGACTCACGCGCAGACGAAGGCGCGGGAGCAGACGAAAAACACTCTACACAACCGACATGACGGCGCTCTCCATGGCCTCGCCCGCTACGGGATCGCCCTGCGCCAGTGAGCCAACTAGATCGGCTGGCGGCCAGCCGATCTAGCCGTGCAAACGCCGGTCGCGATGCTTGTGGCATTGAGCGCTGCAATAGCGACCGTCCTTCCGCTTCGGCTGGAATCGCTGACCACACGTTCGGCAGGCGCGGCGCCTCGGGAGAGGGTGTTTCGAGCGATGGTCGGACGAGCGCCAGCATGCTGACGAACAATGCCGCTGGTCGCGCCTACTCGGTACGAATCGGCTGTCGCACCAGCCGCAAGCGCTTACCTGAAAGTCAATTGCCTGTCCGCGCGCTTGGCGCCGAGCATTGTTGCTCCGGCGCTTGCACTCCTCCGAGCAGTATCGGTGACTCCGCTTCGACGGCGTTAATGCCAACCCACAATACGAGCAAGGTCGTTGTAGCCGTCTGCGCCTGTCGATCTCCTGACGGAGCGCTAGGCGCATCTCATGGTCTAGCACCGGTCCACCTACTCACGCTTCCGAAGTCAGAATTTCTCTCGCGATTGACCGCGGCCAGGCAGGCGCGCGAGCAGTAAAGCTGCCCTGTTTTGCGAGACTGAAACTCGATCCTGCAATGAGCGCAGATCAAGTGATGGATGCCAGGACGCCTGTTCTTAGCGGCGTTGGCGCACGTAGAGCCGCAGAATCGCCGTCGCGGAGTCAGCGGCTGGAATAGCGTCGAGCAATACTCGCAGGCTCGCACGGGTTGAGTTTTATGGTGGCGTGCTCTAGCACGCCTTGTCTGCATCCGGGAATTACAGCGCCTGGAGCAGAAGACGCTATCGGAGCGCATCGTGCTCGGAATGGCGGAATCGCACTCCCGACACCGTCGGGATTGTGCCTCCGCTGCCACCGCGGGCACACGGTAGAGGTCCTCTCCATTGACCAGCTCGCACTCGACCTGCCCGCGCGCCCACAAGAGCCCGAGCGCCGAAGCGACGCGCTGAGGATCAAGACGGCAGGCTCGCCGCACCTCGTCCAGCGTCCTCCACGTGTCCTCCACGTTCGCCAGGACGAAGTTGATCGCGCCAGGCGCCACCTCGCTTGCGTAGCCCTGCCGCTGCCGACGGGCGCGGTCTACGGCGCGCTTAAGACGCTCTCGCTCCTCCCGGTTCAACGGTCGTGGTCAGGCCGTTTCCGAAGGCATCGGACCAAACGACTTCCGCGCCTTGGCCTCTAGCAGCCGCCGTTGTTGCTCTTCACTCAAGGTGGGAGCTGGGCCACCGGCAAGGTGACCCGGCTCGTTCGACACGAGCGAGCGCCTCGGGATTAGCCGAAGCTTGGAGCCAGGCTCCGGGACCGAGATTTCGAGCACGCTTCTGTCGTCGAGCAGTTCGTACCTCGTTGCGCCACTGTTCGTCCGCTGGACGGCGAGCACGACCTCCTCGACGGCTGCGGCGAGCTGGCCGGTGAGCGGCTTGGAACCCTTCGCGACGCTCTCGGCCTCGGTCACGGTCGGACTCCCGTAAGGACGCTCAGGAACTGCGGACGGCGGATCGCGATGTCATTAGTCGTGGATGCGCGGAACAACGTTTGCTGATTCTGGAATGCGCTGATGTAGGTGGTACCTCCGTCGGGCGTGTAGGTCGCCTCGCCGGACAGGACGATCTCGAAGGCGTCGTTCTGCCCTACCCAGACCTCACCCCAGTCCGAGCAGAAGAGGGCGAACGTCGTATCCGTGCTCGTGCCGGTCGTCAGGTTGACCGGAATTTGACTTGTGGTTCGGAAGCTGTATCCGAGCAGCGTGCCCCCGTTCCCGGCCGGATCGAAGGTGAGCAATCCGGTATCGGCGAGATAGTGACCCGTCGAGTCCTTCAAGCGCTCCAACGTGCTCAGAAGGCGCGCGTTGAAAATCCAGCCGGGCCGCTCGAAGGGTGCGTTCGTGGCACGGATGTTGGCCACCGTGGTTTTGAGCGTGTCCCAGTCAGGAGCGCCGCCATTCGCGCCCAGGGAAGGTGCAGCGGTCGTCCCGGCGACGTTGCGGAGCCCGAGGGGTTCCTCGCCCGTTCCGGTGCCTTGAAGGAACGCGATGTCCTGCCTCAGCGCGAGCACTTCCGCCAGGTCGCGACGAATCACATCTTCGACGGCTGGGGTCTCGTCCGCATCACGGAGCAAGCGGTTCGAGATGGGAACCAGCGCCGCCAGGTTCCGAGGCCGGAGGATGGCCGCTTGTGCGAAGGTCTCCTCACTGACCGGGATGCGAGCGTTCTCCGCGACGTAGGCCGCAGTGGCACCCGTTGAGACCGAGGTCACGTTCAGTTCCTTGCGGACAGGAATCGTGGTCACACCCATCTGCATTACGGCCGACCGAGCACGCACGAGGTGAGCGATCTCCGCGGCGAATTCCGGCTCGACCAGATATCCACCGCTTGTGGCGGTGCCTTCGGCGAGCGCCTTCATTCCGAAGGCGAGGCCGCCTTTCGTGCGGCTGCCTGCGGGTCGATACGGCTTTACGGTTCGGCCTACCGACCCTCCGGCCGCCACGTGCTCCACGAGTGAACGCTCAGCGTTAGGGCCGACGTAGCGGCTGCCTGAGCGCCATTCGTCGGCACCGCTGCTCTTGTTGTCCAGGCGAGCTAGATCGCTCGAAATGCGATCCAGGACTTCGTCCAGATGTTGCATGCTGATTCCCCCTTCCGAACGCGTCGCCCCACCCCCCGATGGGGGGCATGGGCGGTTAACGTCCGCTTATACGTGTAGGGAATCAGCCGGGCATACCCTTTGGCGAGGCTGCCCAGTTTCGCTTCCGCCCGCGCTGCCAGGCGCAGGGCACGAATTGCGGAACTGATTTGTTCGGCGCTAAGGTAGCCGGTGGGCCGGATGGAGTCTTTGTTCCCGTCGGGTCGCCAGCGCCGCAGACAACTTCGAGGCCGTTCCCGCCGAACGGAGCGTCCGGGCCCGGAACAAAACTACCGGAACCTTCTTCGTGCTACTCGCGCGGGGCTGGCATTTGCAGGGCTTTCCCGAAGGGCGCGGCCCCGGGGGCTGAGGGAGGGGAGCCCCGGGGGCTGAGGGAGGGGAGCCCCGGGGGCTGCGACCCGCTATTTGCAGGGCTTTCAAGGAGTCCTGGGGTGCGGCTGCTGGCGGCCCTACCCCGAAGTTGTTACCAACTTCGGCGTCGATCTCCGAGCCGTCGTGTGTTTGGATTCCGCCCTCGCGGCTTCGGCCACCCGCGTTCAAGGTCGATACCCGGCGGGAGCGTAGGAGGCGATTTAAGCTCGCCAGGTACCGAGGTGGGCTGTTCACCTTCCTGATCGCCTTCCAGGCCGTCAGAAGGGCTTACGGCGCTGAATGAACGTGTCCTATAGAGGTGCTCCGCTTTTTCCTGCGCTCTCTGCTCGATCTCCAGCTCGACGCGAGCAACATCGGTGTGCTCTTCGACGGCGAGGGTCACCCGGCGATTGATCTCCGAGGCGATGTTCTCCACCGTGCGTGGCCAGCCGTTCCAGGTGGTCTCGGCAACGGACCCGGAGATATCTCGGCCGTCGAGGACGGAGGCGATGATGTCGAGGAGGTCGCTGCTCAGCTCGTCGTCCATCGTGTCGAAGAGCTCTTGGTCGCTGGTTTCCACCAAGGCCGGATTCGGCTCGACACCCTGGTACTCGCGGAGAGCCTCCAGCGCTCGCATCCGATCGGCCGGACTGGCGTCCGCGCTGTATGCGATCTCCTCCAGCGCAGCACGTCGCTTCGCATGGCTCACTCGTTGGCCTCGATCTCGGCGATGCGAGCGGCGATGCGCTCGCCGAGCGTGCCGCTGGTCAGCTTCGCAGTCCAGTCCGCTCGCGACTTCGGGTCCAGTCCGAAGCGGCTCAGTAGCTCCGCCTGCCGTCTGATCGCACGTAGCTCCATGTCGATCAGCTTTTCTGCCTTCTTCGAGCCGACGCCGACCCGGAACACCTCGTCCGAGAGTGCCTCGATCAAGGCTTCCAGCCGTGCCACCTGCCTCGCGCCGATGATGTCGGCCTCTCCGATCCATGGAAGGTCGAGGATCGCGTCGAAGTGCTCCTGCGCACGTGGCTCGCGAAGTCGCTCCGAGTAGATGCCGTGCCGTGCCGCGCGGACGTTGCCTGCCGGTGCAGGCACGAGGCTCGCGGGTGTGCCGTTGCGGTTCACAACGCCTCAGCGTGCCTGGAGCGCCGGACGAGAGAGGAGTGTTTGACCGTTTGTTTGACCTGCTCGGCAGAGAGGACGGAGCCGGAAGAGCGAAAGTGCCTGTTTCCAGGAGCTTCGGCTATGGGCCGTGAAGGACTCGAACCTTCGACCTTGGGATTAAGAGTCCCCTGCTCTACCAGCTGAGCTAACGGCCCGGGCGGCTGCGTAGTGTAGCCGTGGTGAAGGTGTTTTCCGTGGTCGGGAACCGGCCCCAGTTCGTCAAGTCGGCCCCCCTCTCGGTGGCGCTCCGCGCTGAGGGCATCGAGGAGGTGGTGCTGCACACGGGTCAGCACTACGACCCCGAGCTGTCGCAGGTCTTCTTCGACGAGCTGGGCCTCGGCGAGCCTCGGTACCGACTCGGAATCTCTGCGCTGCCACGCGACGAGATGCTCGCCCGCATGCAGCCTGCGATTGGGGCCGCTCTGGCCGAGGAAAGGCCCGACTGGACGCTCGTCTACGGTGACACGAACTCGACGCTCGCGGGCGCGCGGGCTGCGAGCGCGGTCGGCGTTGCCCTCGCCCATGTGGAGGCCGGCCTTCGCAGCGGCGACCTCTCGATGCCGGAGGAGCACAACCGGATAGAGGTGGACGCCATCTCCGATCTCCTCCTCTGCCCTGACGAGCGCTCCAGCACGACGCTTGCCCGGGAAGAGGTCCGGGGCGACCGGCAGGTCGTCGGCGACGTCATGGCCGACGCGTGCTTCCGCCTGGCCCCGCTCGCGCGCCGGCGTTCCAGGATCCTCGACGCCCTCACCCTGCAGCCCGGCCGGTACGTCATCGCAACCGTGCACCGAGAGGCCAACGTCCGAGCGTCTCGGCTCGCGCGCATCATGGACGGCCTGAACCGCCTGGCAGAACCGGTCGTTTTCCCGGCCCACCCACGCACCCGGGCCGCCCTTGAGACCGGCGGCCTGACCGCCGCGCCCCACGTCCAGGTCGTCCGACCACTCGGATACCTCGATTTCGCGGCGCTCGCATCGCAGGCGCGCGTCATCGCCACCGACTCGGGGGGCCTCCAGAAGGAGGCGTACTGGTACGGCGTCCCCTGCGTCACGATGCGGCCATCGACGGAGTGGGTCGACACGGTGGAGGCAGGCGCCAACCAGCTCGTGGACGCTGACCCGGACCGGATCGTGGATGCCGTCACGCGAGCTCGGATGCCGCTGGACCGCCCGGCCCTCTACGGCGACGGCCATGCCGCGGAGCGCATCGCGGCCGCTCTGTACGCTAGCCCGCGATGATTCGAATCGGTCTTGCCGGTCTCGGCTACTGGGGGCCGAACCTCGCCCGGAACTTCGACGATCTCGCCGATCTCCGCTGGCTCTGCGACATCTCGCCCGAGCTGCGCGACCGGTTCGCGGCGCGGTATCCGCGGGTACGCATGACGGGCGATTTCGACGAGATGCTCGCGGATCCGGAGCTCGACGCGGTCGTGGTCGCGACTCCCGTCGTCACCCACTACGAGCTGGCTCGCCGAGCCCTGGAAGCTGGCAAGCACACCTTCGTGGAGAAGCCTCCCGCGCTCACTGCAGCGGAGGCGGAGGACCTCCTGGGCGTCGCGGAGGAGCGGGGCGTCGCGCTTATGCCGGGCCACCTGCTCCTCTACCACCCGGGCGTCAAGAAGCTCAAGGAGCTGATCGCTTCCGGACAGCTCGGCGACGTCCTGTACCTCTATGGCAACCGGCAAAACCTCGGCCAGATCCGCAAGGACGAGAACGCCTTGTGGTCGCTCGGTGTTCACGATCTCTCGGTCATCCTGCACCTGGTCGAGGAAGAGCCGAGCGAGATCTGGGCACGCGGCGAGTCGTTCGTGCGTGAAGGGGTCGAGGACGTCGTGTTCTGCTATCTCCGTTTTCCCTCCGGGATCGTCGCGCACATGCACCTCTCCTGGCTCGATCCGCACAAGATGCGCAAGATGACTGTGGTCGGGCGGGACAAGATGGCGGTTTTCGACGACATGGAACTGGAACGAAAGGTGACGGTCTACGACAAGGGTACGGAGAAGCCGCCCGAGAGCTACGGGGAGTGGCGCACGCGCACCGGGGACATCTTCATTCCGAAGATCTCGAACGACGAGCCGCTTCGTCTCGAGTGCCGACACTTCCTGGCCCTTGCGGCCGGGGAGGGCGATCCCCTCGCGGCGGCACGCGACGGCGTCGCAGTGGTGCGAGCGCTGGAACAACTGCAGGCGTCACTCGAGCGCGCTGCCGCGTGACCGGGAGGCGGACGCCAGCGGCCTCTCCGCCTTACGAGCTCGGGCAGAACGTTGTCGTTTATCCCGGGACGGTGATCGGAGAGGGTTGCACCATCGCGGACAACGTCGTGCTGGGAAAGCAGCCGTCGCTTTCCCCTCGCTCCACCGCGAAGCGAGAGCCGCTTCCGCCGCTCGAGCTCGGGCCGGGCACGATCGTCTCGACGGGAGCGATCGTCTTCGCCGGGACGAGGATCGGTGCGCGCGTCATCGTGGGCGATCAGGCGTGTATCCGTGAGCGCTGCGTGATCGAGGACGATGTCGTGATCGGGCGCGGGTCGCTGGTGGAGAACGACACCACGATCGGGGCGCTGACAAAGATCCAGGCGCACGCCTACATAACCGCGTACTCGACACTGGAGGACAACGTCTTCATCGCTCCCTGCGTGGCGACGACGAACGACAACTTCATGGGCCGGACCGAGCGGCGGCGCAGCTTGATCAAGGGCCCGACGATACGACGGGGAGCGCGCATTGGCGGCGGCGCGATTCTGTGCCCCGGCGTCGAGATCGGTGAGGAGGCGTTCGTCGGCGCCGGCGCCGTCGTGGTTCACGACGTCCAGCCGCGAGCAGTGGTGGTGGGGAACCCTGCCCGGCACATTCGCGACGTCCCGGAGGACGAGCTGCTCGAGAGCCAGTAGGCGACAGTGGGGGTCAGGTCTTGCAGCGCAACAGCAAAGGCTCCGGCCAGCCGCGCCAGAAACTGCTGAATCGGGGCCGGTCGAGCAGGATCGGGTGCGAGTTAGCCGTGACCACCAGGCAGCTCGCTACAAGAAACCAGTGTTGCAACGCAAGACCTGACCCTCGTCAGTCGCCTGCCGCTGCGAGCCGCCGCCGGAGCCGGGCTCCGCCCGGCGGGAGGCCAAACCAGCGCAGATGGATGGCAGCGTGAAGGAGGGGCCAGCGGGGGAACCACGGGTTCCCCCGTTTATTGCTTGGCGTAGTCGAGGGTGTAGGAGCCCCAGCCGGGCTCGACGAGCTTGACCTGGAGGTAGTACCAGCCAGCGGCCTTTGCGCTGTAGCTGCGGATGTACTCCGTCGTCCCGACGCGAGTGGACTGCGCTACCCGGCCCGCGGGGACGGCCAGGCCCTCGACACGCTTCGTCCCCGGTTTCCAGAGCAGGAGCTTCGTCTCGGCCCCGATTGGCCCGCGCACCCTGGCGGTGAGCTTCTGGCCCGGCGCAAGCTTGATGCTGTAGACGTCGATCTGGTCGTCCCAGAAGTCGAGGGTGGCGCTCACCTTCCTGGGGGCCGACCCCCAGAACCTCCACGCCTGCGAGCCGGCATCGTCGTTCGTCTCGTAGCGGTCGGCCTCCGGCGGCGGAGAGTAGTAGGTCTGCATGAGCGAGTTCTGAACGTCGAGACGGCCCCACCCGGTCAGCTCGTCGTGTCCCGAGGTGCAGAGGCGGCAGCCGTTCACCGGCGTGGCGTCGACCGCTGTGCGGGTGAGCACGTTCGCGAGCTGGTCGGCCTTGAGACTTGGCTTCTGGCTCAACAGCAGAGCGGCAGCCGCGGAGACCTGAGGAGCTGCGAACGACGTCCCCTCCGCATTGCGGTACTCGCCCGGGCCGCAGTCCGAGTACCCCTGGTTCGCACAGCTGGGCCGCTTGCTCGTGAGATTGCGCGGCAGCGTGGAGAAAATCTCCTCGCCGGGCGCGGAGATGTCGTTGTAGAAGGCGTCGCGGTTCGAGAACCCTGGTACCGAGCCGTCCCGGCCGAAGGCGCTCACCGAGACGACGTGCGGGAGAGCCGCGGGCCAGCCGGCGTACTCCCATGGACTCTCCGGGGCGGCATCGCCGTTCCCGACGGCGGCGACGACCATCACGCCCTTCTTGTAGGCGTAGGCGATCGCGCTCGCTTCGAGCGGCGAGTACGTGTCCTTGCGCGGGTTTTGCGGGTGCCGAACGCCCGACAGGCTGAGGTTGATCACCCGCGCACCTTGGTCGACGGCCCACCGGATCGCCCGCGCCTCGGCCTCCAGTGGGATGGAGAGATCCGGTCGTACGACCTTGGCGATGAGAAGGCGTGCGGGGAAAGCCATGCCGGCGATCCCCTGCCCGTTTCCCGTCGCGGCCGCAATCTGACCCGCGACGAAGGTTCCGTGGCCCTTGCTGTCGGTAAGCGCGGAGCCGCCGACGAAGCTCCTCGCCCCCGAGATCCTGCCCGCGAGCTCGGGGTGTTTACCGTCCACGCCGGAGTCGATCACGGCGACTTTCACCGGCGGGCCGGAGAACTTCGGCGGCTGCAGCCAGAAGTTGAACGCCCTCGTCTGGAACAGGTACCACTGGCGCGGAAGCAGCGGGTCGTTGGGTGTGAAGGCGAGCCTGCGCGACGCCGTGAGGGACTCGACGTACGCAACTCCCGGAAGGGCCGCGAGCTGCCGCGGCGAGCGCGTCACGACGAAGATCGCGCGAAGGGCTGCGTCAGCCTCGACGGGCTGCCCCGTCACCGCTTCCAGCTGCGAGGCAACCTTGCCCAGTGGCGCGCCCGGCTCGACGCCGACAGCGAAGCGCCGCCCCGCCAGGCCCGGTTCGGCCGCAAGCAGCACCAGCGCCAGCAAAGCCAACGTCAGGCGCGTCAAGCGACCACCTTCAGGACAGGAGAAGTGCCGGGTGCAAGTCCACGGCCGGGAGCAAAACGAGCCCGGTACGTTCCTGCCGGAAGCTTCAGCTTGGGTTGGAAGTTCCCCTTCGCGTCCACCGGGAGTTGCTCCACCGTCTTCCACGTCGGCCCGGCCAGCTGCTGGATTTGCACGATCGCGCCCGGCAGGATGGGCCTGACCATTCCGCGCAGCATTCCGGTGTCTCTCGCCAGGAAGAAGCGGACCAGCGGCGCGACGCTAACGCGGACTGACCCGCTGGACGTGCGGCCGCTCACGAGCCGATATTCGCTCCCCGCTTGCGGCTTCACCGAGACCGAGAAGGTTCCGTCGCTCGCAGGCTTGATTCGGCTCGCCGGCTCCCATACCGAACCACTGACTCGCTGCTGGAGCGTGACGCCGGGAAGCCCGCGCGCGATACCGGAGACCCTGACCGCCGACCCGTGCACGGCCGGTGCGGCCGGACGGGTGAGAGACAGCACGCCGACCCGGAACCACGTCGAGCGCAGGTCGAGGAGGCGCCGGACGTCACCGGCCGGAATGCTGAGGGAGCCCAGCGTGCTCACGGCGGTCACGCTAGTAATCCTGCCGGACGGGTTGGGAGTCGCCTTCAGGTCGAGTAGCTGGCCCGGGACCTTCAGCCTCCGAAGCAAGGGCTTCGCGGAGAACGACAGTGGCCCCCAGCGATGGTGTGGAGACAGCGAGTCGTACGGATCGGCGACCGAGACGAGATATGGAACGGGTCTCGCGCCCGGCCAGGCATCCTGGATGGCCGCCGTCC
This sequence comes from Actinomycetota bacterium, assembly GCA_013812265.1. Classification (GTDB taxonomy): domain Bacteria; phylum Actinomycetota; class Thermoleophilia; order Gaiellales; family Gaiellaceae; genus JACCTQ01. The sequence goes on along the minus strand of JACCTQ010000070.1, from coordinate 5,695 downwards.
GGCCGCCGGAGGTGGAGAAGAAGTACGTGACCGCCGGGCGGCCACGGTAGTTCAGCACCCGGCCGGCGGTGGCGTCGACCGCCGCGGTGGTCGGAAAGCTCTCGGCATCGACGCCGCCGTACACCTGGCTGCGGGTATCGGCGTACAGATCGAACGGGCCACCGATCTTGCGGGTCGCCATCGCATAGGAGCGCGCCGCCACCGCCTGCGCCTTCAGCGCTTCGGCCGGCCACGTGTCCGGCACCTCGTCGGGCACGACGCCGTACAGATACGCCTCGAGGCCGACGGTGTTGACGACACTCAGCTTGCGCCCGTTCGAGGCAACCTGCAGCCAGCCACGATACGGCCGGCCAAAGTGGAGGGGCATGTCGCCGGGGAGAAACGCCAACGGCCCGGGAAGCGCAGTCGCCTTCCGGGCCCCCTTCACCTTCAGCTTCAGGCCCGGCCCGAGCTGGTATTCGCCCGGGTCCAGCCGATGGATCTTGGCGCTCGCATCACGGACGCGGAAGGCGGCTGCCGAGGAAAGCTTCACACTGGACCGTCCTTCCGCCAGCAGCACGCGTACCTGCGCCGTCGAGGCACGTGACAGCTCGGTGCCTGGGTAATAGTGGGAGAGGATCCGGGAGTACGGCGTCCCGCGACGGGCGAAGCCGAGCGCTCCGTACTGACTCATGCCGACGCCGTGTCCCCAGCCCCGTCCCGTGAAAACGAACGTTGGGCCCGACCCGACGGCGGGCTCGTCGGCGGCCCTCGTCATCGAGGCAGGGGCTCCCGCCGTGAGGACGAGCGCCGACGCGGCTCCGATTGTCAGTAGGCGATTCCACATGACCCACCGCTCAGGGTAGCCCGGATCAGCTCGTTGCGGTCTGCAAACGGGTGCGGTACTGCAACTCGTAGTAGCGGCTGTAATCGCCGGACGCCTTGATCGGTTCCCACCATTCGCGATTCGTGCGATACCACTCCACCGCGCTTGGCAGTCCATCCTCGAGCGAATGGGCCGGCGCCCAGCCGAGGCCGGCGATCCTCTCCGTGTCGAGCGAGTAGCGCGTGTCGTGCCCCGGGCGATCGGCGACGTGGCGCACGAGCGAGGCGTCGGCACCCGTGTGCTCGATGATCCGTTGCACGATGTGCCGGTTCTCGACCTCCTCGCCGCCTCCCACGTTGTAGACCTCGCCGGCCGCACCTTCCTTCAGGACCAGCTCGATTCCTGCGCAATGATCCTCCACGTGAAGCCAGTCCCTGGTCTGGCTGCCGTCTCCGTAGACGGGTAGCGGCTGGCCGTCGAGTGCGTTCGTGATGTGGAGCGGCAGCAGCTTCTCGGGGTACTGATTCGGTCCGTAGGTGTTGGACCCGCGCGTGATGCACGCGTCGAGGCCGTAGGTTCGAACGTAGGCGAGCACCTGCAGATCCCCGCCGGCCTTCGCGGCGGCGTACGGGCTGGAGGGCCGCAACGGATCATCTTCCCGCGACGAGACTCCCGGCGCGACGTCGCCGTACACCTCGTCGGTCGAGACCTGGACGAAGCGGGCGTCCGTGGTCCGGGCCCATTCGAGCAGTACGTGCGTTCCGAACACGTCCGTGCGGATGAAATCCGACGCTTCCAGGATGGAGCGGTCGACGTGCGTTTCCGCGGCGAAGTTGACCACGGCGTCGCACCCGGCGCCGGCGCGTTCGACGGCGTCGGCGTCGGCGATGTCACCCCGTGCGAACTCGCAGTCGGCAGCCGCCAGGTTGGCGCGGTTGCCGGAGTAGGTCAGCTTGTCGAGCACGACCACTTCGTGACCGGCCCCGACCTGGCGCCGAGCGAAGTGCGAGCCGATGAAACCGGCGCCGCCGGTGACGAGAATGCGCATAAGCGAAGCGTAGATGATTGTCCTTGACGAGCTTGGCGCTCAGTCCTGCGCGAGCAGCCTTACGCCGAGAAACCGCGCGAGGCCGAGACCCCCCTGACGCATCACGACGTCGTGGTTCCAGGAGAAGACCGGTCCGGCCACAGACCCCAGAGCATTCATCCACGGCCTCGTCGTCCGCACGTCCCATTCGTATGTGGCGGCCGTTCCCTGGCCCTCGAAGAACCGCCAGCGGCCCCAGCCGGCGAGGTCCCCCGTGCCCACGCCTTCGATCAGGAACGGACGCTCGACTCTCGTCGTCCGGGATTCGAGCCGGAGGGGATAAGGCAACCTGCTACGCCATGTCTGCTGCCAGACACAACCGACGCCGGCTGCATCGCCCTCCGCCAGCTTCACCGAAAGCTCCACGCCCTGCCACCACTCGGGCCAGCGCTCCGCATTCCAGATGGCATCCCAGACGGCCTGAATCGGCGCGTCCAGGCACCAGGTCGTCAAGAAGCGATAGCTCGCCATCGATCCGACGCTACAGCCGCTCGAGACAAGCCCGCAAACCGTCCCGCCAGTGCGGCAAGCGCGGTGTCTCCTTGTGCTCGCTCCGGAGTACCGAGTACGACGGGCGGGGCGCCGGACGGCCGAGCTCGGCCGTCGTGATGGGCCGGACGCGACAAGCGACGCCTGCTTCGTCGAAGATTGCCGTTGCGAGCTCTGCCCAGGTGCAAGCTCCCTGTGCAGCGAGGTGCCACGTGCCTCGAGGCAGCTCGATCAGGTCGCGGACCGCTTCCGCGAGATGACCCACGTACGTCGGTGAGCCGCGCTGATCGCCGATAACGGCGACTTCGTCTCGATCGCGGGCAAGCCGGAGCATCGTGCGCACGAAATTCTGCCCAGTGGGGCCGAAGAGCCATGAGCTTCGAACGATCCACGCGTTCTCACCGGCTGCCGCCTCGCCGTGGAGCTTCGTCCGCCCGTACGCCGACAGGGGTCCCACAGTGTCCGACTCGCCGTACGGCGTGCGCTTGCGTCCGTCGAAGACGTAGTCCGACGAGAAGTAGACGAGCGGCACGCCCAGCTCGGCAACGTTCGAGGTCCCGCCCACGTTGACGGCCGCCGCGCCTTGCGGGTCGGCTTCGGCGCCGTCGACATCCGTCCAGGCAGCCGCATGAAGGATCATGTCCGGGCTCGAAAGATCAGGGGGCGCCGGGTAGGTCACATCCCACTCGTGGCGGGTCAGCGGAATCACATCGTCTGCCGCGAACGCTTCGGCGAGAGCCACGCCGAGCTGGCCACCTGCGCCCGTAATGGCGATCCGCCGCTTCGATCCCCGAGCGCCGCTCGCCGGCACCTACCGAGACGGTCCGAGCAACGCTGCAGCGGCGTCGCGATCGGACAGGATGGGCGACTGCGTGCTCCAGAGCGACTTCACGCGCGGATCGCTCCACGCGATCGCATGCTCGTCAGGGTCGGCCGGGTCGTACTCCTCCGTGACGTGGTAGCAGAACAGCACATCCGTGAGCGCCTCGTAGCCGTGCGCCAGGGTGCCCGGCACGTAGACGGCCACGGGATTGTCGTCACCGATGTCAGCGCTGAAGGTCTCGCCCGAGTCCCGGTCGAGCAGGACAACTCGCGCCATCCCGCTCAGGCTGGCGAACAGATCGTCCTGGCCACGCTCGTGGTAGTGCAGGCCCTTGATTACCCCCCGCCGGGAGAACGACAAGTTCGTCTGGCGAGACCGCTTCGGCAACCAGCTCTCCCGCTGGATCTCCATGAACCAGCCCCGCTCGTCGGCGAACCGACGCAGCGGGATGACCCGCACCCCTGCGATCATCCGAGGACCTTGTTCGCTCCGTGCGCGCGCACGAAGTCGTTCACCGCGTAGTAGGCGTCGATGGATTCTCCGGCGTCGCCCCAGAAGCCGTCGAGTACGTCGTACTCCATCGTGCCCTCGGAGACGAACCAGTTGTTGACGTCCGTGATCTCCAGCTCGCCACGCCCGGACGGAGTGAGGCTCGGGATGATCTCGAAGACGCTCCCCTCGTAGAAGTAGATGCCGGTGACCGCGAACGCGCTCGGGGGTGCCGCCGGCTTCTCGACGATGCGGGTCACGCGGTCGTCTCCGTCCAGCTCGGGGACGCCGAGATGGCGGAGGTGCTCGGGGTTCTCCACCCGCGAGAGCAGGATCCGAGCCCCTTGCTCCTGCCGCGAGAAGCTCTCCACCGCCGGGCGGATCGAGAGCTCCAGCACGTTGTCCGCGAGCATGACGACGACCCGATCGCCGCCCACGAAGCGCTCCGCGAGGCCGAGCGCCTCGGCGATCCCGCCCGCGCGCTCCTGGTAAGCGTACGACAGGCGATCGATCCCGTACTCGTGCCCATTCCCGAGCAGCCGCAGGAACTCGCCCGCATGCGTTCCGCCCGTGACGAGCATGAGCTCCGTCACGCCGGCCCCCACCAGGGCCTCGATCGCATAGGTGACCATCGGACGGTCGTAGATCGGGAGCAGGTGCTTGTTGGTGATCCGCGTGAGCGGATACAGCCGCGTGCCGCTTCCTCCCGCGAGGACTACTCCCTTCATGCCGGCGCGATGCTATCGCTAGGGTTGGGGCGTGGCCGAAGAAGGCAGAGGCAGCAAGCATGACCGTCTTGCGTCCGGCGACTCGGATGAGCGCTTCGTAGACGTCGAGCCGGTCGTGCTCGAAGGAGAAGACGAGCTACCCCGCCAGCCCGCTCCACCACTGGATCCCTACACCCCGGAGCCGGGCCCCCGACCGGGTGAGCAGCGAGCGTTTAACGTCATGCGCTTGGCCTTCATCCCCATCGCGATCGTGGTAGCGATCGTGCTCTGGGCTCTCGTCCGCTAGATGTAGGACCCAACAAGGTTGTTCCTAAGTGGTCTGGCTCGGAAGTTCGCGCACGTATCAGGCGGCGAGGAGCGTGGGCTGGGCGGTCTCGGTCTTGGCCAGGAGCTTGTGGAGATCGTGGCGGGTGAACTTCCATTGGAACGGCGCGGCGACCTGCTCGTAGCGGCGACCGAAGGCCAGTAGGTGCTGCTCGAGGGTGTCGGGGTCGGCGAAGTCGTTGGGGGTGACGACCTTGCGTTGGACAACGGAGAAGTAGATTTCGGCCTGGTTGAGCCACGAGGCGTGGACGGGTGTGTGCACCACGATCAGGTTGGGCCAGGCGGATTGGAGGCGGTCGATCGAGCGCTTGCCGCGGTGCGCGGAGCCGTTATCGACGATCAGGAAGACGCGCTGCGCGCGCACGTAGGGGTGCTGCGACATGAACTGATCGACGAGCGCGTCGAACGGCTCGATGCCGTCCTTGGGGGCGCAGCGGTCGAAGATCCGTGCGCGCCGCGCGTCCCAGGCGGCCAGGTAGCACAGCGCGCCCGTCCGCTCGTACTCGTGCTCGAGCTTCTGGCCCTCGCCGCGCCGGGCGGGACGGGTCGCGGCGATCCGCTTGCGCGCCTGGATCGAGGGCTTCTCGTCGGCGCAGACGACGTAGTCGCCGGGGTGGAGTCGCTCGCCCTGCCAGTAGCCGGCGTAGAGGTCGAGGATCGGGCCGGCGCGCTCGGCGAACAGCGGGTCACGCGGGAAGATCCAGGAGCGGTGCTGCCAGGGCTTGATCGCGTCCTGGGACAGCCAGCGCCAGACGGTCACGTCGCTGATCTGCTCGACGATCCCGCGCCAGATCGCCTCGCGCGCCAACTCTGCCGAGGACCAGCGCGACAGCGGCACGCCGCTGGCGACGGGTAGCTCGCAGGCCATCGCGATAACCTCAGCTCGCACGTGAGGGGGGAAAGGTCGAGGGCCGGCCCCGGCGCGGGCGGTCTTCCAAGCCGGCCAGGCG
>JACCTQ010000253.1 GCA_013812265.1 Actinomycetota bacterium | reverse complement strand
ATCCCGTTGGCGAAGCGGAGGGCCAACAGGTTTTGAACCGTCTCCTTACCGAGGTAGTGGTCGATACGGAAGACTTCGTCCTCGGTGAAGTGCTCACGGAGCTGGGTGTTCAGCTCGCGGGCCGAGGTCAGGTCGTGGCCGAACGGCTTCTCGACGACCAGTCGCGTCCAGCCCTCGTCGCCCCGGCGCTGGCCGATCTCCCGCACGAGCGTGGAGATCGCGCTCGGAGGGACCGCGAGGTAGTAGACGCGGTTGCCCCTGGTGCCCCGGTTGCGGTCGAGCTCGCGCAGCTTCTCGAGCACGAGATCCTCGCCCCTCGGGTCGGCGAAGTCGGTGGACACGTAGCTCATCCCTCGCGCGAGGCTCTCCCATACGTCGTCGCGGAACTCGTCGCGCGCGTGAGACTTCACGTCCTCCTTCATCCGCTCGCGAAAGTCTTCTTCTGACTCCTCGGTCCGGGCAACACCCACCAGACCGAACTGCTCGGGCAGCAGGCGGCGGTAGGCCAGCGAGTACAGCGCCGGGAGGAGCTTGCGCTTCGTCAGATCGCCCGAGGCGCCGAAGATCACCATCGCGCACGGCTCCGGCGTGCGTCGCAGGCGAAGGCCCTCGAGGAGGGGGTTCTCCTGCTCCGGCTGGCTCGTCACGGCCATGACCGGCTCACCCGGGTGGATTCTCGGGTCGGCTCTTAGCCTGTTCGATCGCACGCACGGCGTGTCCGCCGAACTGGTTGCGAAGTGCGGCAGCGACCTTGGCCGAGAAGTTGATGTCACGCCGGGACGCGAACCGCGAAAAGAGCGACGAAGCGATGACCGGCACCGGGACGGCCGCGTTGATGGCCTCGTTGATCGTCCAGCGGCCTTCGCCCGAATCCTCGACGAAGCCGGCGATATCCTCGAGAGCAGAGCCGTGCTCCTCGAAGGCCTCGTGCAGCAGCTCGAGCAGCCACGACCTCACCACCGACCCGTACCGCCAGATGCCGGCGATCTGCTGGAGGTCCAGCTCGTACTCCGAGTGGTGCATCAGCTCGAACCCCTCGGCGTAGGCCTGCATGAGGCCGTACTCGATGCCGTTGTGAACCATCTTCGTGAAATGGCCGGCTCCGGGGGGGCCGACATGGGCATACCCCTCGGGCGGCGCGAGCGAGACGAAGACCGGCTCGAGACGCGAAACCGGCTCCTCGTCTCCACCGACCATTAGGCAGTAGCCCAACTCTCGACCCCAGATTCCGCCGGAGACGCCCGCGTCCACAAAGTGGAGCCCAGCCGCCTTGGCGTCGGAGGCGCGCCGCTTGGAATCGCGGAAGAACGAGTTGCCACCGTCGACGATCGTGTCCCCCGGCTCGAGCAAACCGTGGAGCTCCCGTACGGCTTCCTCGGTCGGCTCGCCTGCCGGGATCATCAGCCACACCGCTCTCGGCGCTTCCAGCTGCTCGACGAGCGCCGTGAGAGACTCCGCGGTCCGCTCGCCCGCGCCGCGGTCGTAGGTCATCACCTCGTGGCCATCTTCGCGCAGGCGCTCGGTCATGTTGCCGCCCATGCGCCCCAGGCCAACCATTCCTAGCTTCATCAGAGTTCCTCCAGTCGGATGCGCGCGACCCGACGGCCGCGCTCTGCGAGCGCTTCGTAGTCACCGGCCGCCTGGGCCGCGATCAGCTGTCGAAATCCGAACGGCGCCCCCGGGATGGCCACCTCGTCCCCGGGATCGTCCACCACCTGGATGAAGATTCCGCTGTTCGGTCCGCCTTTGTGCAGCTGCCCCGTCGAGTGTAGGTAGCGCGGGCCAAGCCCCTTCGTCACGACGCAACCTGTTTCACGCGCACGCGAGAGGAGCGGATCGAGCTCCCTCTCCCGCACGGGATCGATGAAGGCCAGGATGGCGACGTAGTCGCCCTCGCTAGCACCCGCCAGCAGCTCCTCGACCGACCCCTCGGGCTCGAGTGCGATCTCGTCACCGCGCTCGAGGATGGCGCTCGTGCGGTCCTTCGCCTCCTGCACGTTCGGCTGGTCGAACGGGTTGATTCCCAGTATGGAGCCGGCCACGGCGGTGGCGAACTCCCAGCGAAAGAACTCCTGGCCGAGCTCGTAGGGATCCGGTATGCGCACCTCGGCTGCCTGACGGTCGCGCCCGTCCGGCTCTTCGTCGGGCGCCGGAACGAGACCTTTCCCTTCCTTCCCGGTGGATTCCGCAAGCAGCTGCTCGGCCCACAACCCGAATCCGCCCGGATTCGGGTTGATAACGACCTTGTCCCGGCCGTCGCGCCAGCCCTCGCCCAGGGCAAGGCCGAGCTCGAGCCCGGGATTCCCTTCGGTGCCGCGACAGGCTGATCGCATCTCGTCCACCCGGTCGAGCAGCCGGTGGACGTCGACCCCCATCAGTGCCGCAGGCACGAGCCCGAACGGCGACAGCGCAGAGTAGCGTCCCCCGATGGAGGGCTCGCCGGCGAAGACGGCCCGGAAACCCTGCTCGCGGCCCCGGGTCTCGAGCTCGGAGCCCGGGTCCGTGATCGCGGCGAGGGACGGGCCGTTCCCACCCACTCGCTCCGAGAAGAGGTCGAGATGCGACCGCGTCTCGAGCGTCGTCCCGGATTTCGAGGCCGCGATGAAGAGCGTCCGCTCGAGGTCGAGCCGCTCCGCGAGGCGGGCCACGGCAGCCGGATGCGTGGTATCGCACACGTGGAGCGACTCGGCGTCGAAGCTGCGGCGGAGCACCTCCGGCGCGAGACTCGAGCCGCCCATGCCTAGCAGGACGAAGCTGTCGAACTCGTCGGCAGCGAGCTGCGCGAAGGCGAGAAGATCGTCCACGCGCTCACGCATCCTGGCCGGCTCGTCGAGCCAGCCGAGCCATTGCGCCTCGTCTCCGCCGGTCCACGCGCTCGCGTCACGCGCCCAGATCCGCTCGACGAGCTCGTAACCGGACACTAGGGCCTAGGCCGCAATCAGCTCGCCCCGCTTGGCGCGGATTCCCTCGAGCAGCTCGTCGAAAGAGTCCGAGAACTTCTTCACTCCCTCACGCTCGAGCGTCTCGACGACATCGTCGTAGTCGACCCCTGCCGCTGCGATCGCGCCCA
>JACCTQ010000041.1 GCA_013812265.1 Actinomycetota bacterium | reverse complement strand
GCGAAGGTGCCGACGCGCGGGGCGGCGAACGTGATCGACATCACCACGATCGCGCCCATCACGCCGTTGAGCCACAGCCACGGTGGCTCGCGCAGCCCTGAGGCGACGCCTCCCAGCCCCTGACCGGCCGCGACCACGACGGCTGTCACGATCAAAGCCGCGCCGATCGAGCCGAAGGCGGTCGCCTCGAGCACGCCGATCCGCCTCCCGAATGCACCGCTGACGGCGACCTGCACCGAGCCGGCAAGCCCTGCCACAAGCGAGACCAGGATGGCATAGCTGCTCGCCGACACAGCGGCCGAGCATAACCCCGCGACGCCCTGGCAAGCTAGATGATTGATCCCAAATTCCAGCGGTGTCGGCTGACGTCCCCGGCGCGGCGCCGGGCGTCGAGTTCCCTCTTGCCCAGGCCTACGGGCCTGCGCTGCGAGCGACCTCGGCGCCCGGCTTGGCCGGTGCCGCCCCCGAACAGCACTCGAATCTAGAATCAACCATCTAGGGTCGCATGGCGAGCTTCCGCTTCACCATCCTCGACGTGTTCACCGACACGGCGCTCGCGGGCAACCAGCTCGCCGTCTTCACCGACGCGCGGGACATCCCGGAGCCCATGCTGCAGCCGCTGGCGCGCGAGATCGGGTTCAGCGAGACGGTGTTCGTCTTCCGGCCGGAGGGCGACGGTCACGCTCGCATGCGGATCTTCACCCCGGCCGTGGAGCTGCCGTTCGCCGGTCATCCGATCCTGGGCACGGCATTCGTGCTGGCCTCGCCGCTGCAGCTGATCGAGATCCGGCTCGAGACGCCGCGCGCGCTGGTGCCGGTGCTGCTCGAGCGCGACGAGGGTGGGCGGATCGTGTTCGGGCGCATGAGCCAGCCGCTGCCCACCATCGATCCTTACGGGGAGCAGGAGGCGCTGTTGCGGGCGCTAGGCCTCGAGCGCTCGGAGCTGCCGATCGAGGTCTACGACAACGGTGCACAGCACGTGTACGTGGGCCTGGAGTCACCCGAGGCGGTCGCCGCTCTGCAGCCCGACCTGAGGCAGCTCGCGTCCTTCCCGGATGTCGGCGTCAACTGCTTTGCCGGCTCGGGATCGGAGTGGAAGACCCGCATGTTCGCCCTCGGACTCGGCGTCGGCGAAGACGCGGCCACCGGCTCGGCGGCCGGGCCGCTCGCGCTCCATCTGGCGCGGCACGGTCGGATTCGGTTCGGCGAGGAGATCACGATCTCGCAGGGCGCGGAGATCATGCGGCCCTCGACGCTGTACGCAAGCGTCGAAGGCTCGGTGGAGGACATCCGGCGCGTCGAGGTCGGTGGCTGCGCCGTCATCGTCGCGCGCGGCGATTTTCACCTCACTTAAAGAGCTCGATCGCTTCGATCGCAGGTAGTTCCAGCACGAGCGCCCGCCAGAAACGGCCGCCGTCCCGGGAGAGGTAGAGGCGGTTGCGAGCCGCGAACAGGACGATGTCGGGGTTGTCGGACGCCACGGCCACCGCTCGCCCGGCCGGCAAGCCGCCACCGGCCTCCGACCAGGTGCGGCCGGCGTCGTAGGAGACGACGAGCGGCGGCCGTCTGTCCACGAGCGCGATGACGGTCGAGCCGGAGCCCGTAGCCGTGATCACGCGTGGAAGCGAGACGTCGAAGGTCGAAGCAGGCGGGAGTCTTGCGCCTCCGTCCACCGAGACGATCTCCTCGGCCTCGAGATCGACCCAGAGGACGCCGTCGGCCGTCTGTACGCCGGCTTTCACGACCTGCGGCCGGCCAGCAGGTGGCCGACGAGCGCCGTCGCCCTTCGCGCGGCAGCGAGAGGGGCGGCGCCCGAGCGGCGCGCGCACAGGTAGGTGACCGCGAAGGCGTCGCCGGAGCCGGTTGGATCGACGTGCTCGACTGGGTGTGCGGCGACGCGCCGCAATTGCCCGTCCGCGAGGACGCTCGCTCCGCGGATTCCGTGCGTGACGATGATCTCGTCGACGCCGAGGGTCCCGAGCGAGCGTTCGTCGATCGACTCCACGAGTGCCAGCGCCTCCTCCTCGGCGAGCTTCAAAATCGTGACATGACGAAGGATCTCGGGATCGAAGTCGGCGGCGAGCTCGAGCGGCCCGGTGCGGCCCGGCCGTACGAGTCCCTGGCCGTCCAGGAGTACCCGCCGGCCGCGTGCCAGCCGCCGGACGGTCCCAGCGGGGAAATCTGAGCGGAGAAGAGGTGCGAGGTGGAGCCACCGTGTCTTCCCGATCGCCTCCGCGACCCATCCCCGCGCGTCGTCGTCCGTCCACGGCTCGCCGATCGCCTCCACGGTCATGCGCCGGACGTCGTCCACATATTCGTAGGCGAAGGAAGCCGTCGTGCCGGCCCGCCGCCAGTTGACCGGGACGCCTAGGGCGACCGTGGGACGAAGCAGCAAGCCTCGGTCGCCCTCGGCGCATTTCGTGACGATCGTCGCTCGGGCCCCGAGGAAACGCAGCGCGCAGGCTGCGTAGTAGGGCGTGCCGCCCACACGGGCCGGTCCACCCGCTGGAAGGTCGCGGCTGAGGCTGCCGACCACGGCGATGGACATCCGTGGATCGTTACAGGTTGATCACGCGGGCACGGATGCCGTCCGCCCGCGACGGGCCGCGTAGCTCGCAAGTGCGGCCAGACCGAACGCCAGCGCGAAGCTCGGAAGTGATGCCGTGAAATCAAACGGCGCCGGATCGAGCGGCTCGACCGCGTCGAGCCACCACGACGGCCCAACCGGTGCGAGCCACTGATACAGGGCGAACCCGGCCAGCCACGCCAGGATCATCCCCGGCCGTACTCCCGGCCCGTCGAAGATCTCCGCGCGCGCGTAACGGGCCCCGGCGACCAGCCAGTCGGCGAGCAGCACGCCGAACAGCGGCACGAAGAACGAGCCGAGCAGAAACAGGAACGTTTGATAGCTGCCGAGGTCGATCGCGAGCGCGCCGATCGTGGCTACGAGTGCGACGGCCGCGATCAGGAGGCGCTGCGGAACATCCGGAAGGAAGTTCTGCAGCGACACCGCTCCGGAATAGACGTTGGCGAACGCCTCGTCAGTCTCGTCCACCGTCAGCGCGAAGAGCGCCAATACGCTCGCGAGGCCTGCTGCCGCGACCGCCGCCGGGATGCCGGCCGGGTCGGAGAGTCCGCGGTCGAGCAGGAGGATCGCACCCAGCCCGAACATCCAGATCGTGGGGACGAGGTAGCCGACGCCGGTGCCGAGGAATGCACTCCGGCGGTCACGCGAGAACCGCGTGTAGTCGGCGGCCAGCGGCGTCCAGGAGACGACGCTTGCGATCACGAGATCGACGCCGTGCCAGAACGACGGGAACCCGCCTTCTCCGGGCCGGGACCACAGCGCGTCGAGATCCGCGCCGGAGAGCGTCCACCACGTGAGATAGACGAGCGACGCGAGTACTACCCAGCCCGCGAAACGGCGGACGTAGCGCCGGACGAAGCCGATCGGGCCAAGCAAGGCGAGCACGATCGCGACCGCGCCGAAGACGATCGTCCAGAGCCAGCGTGCGCCGAAACCGAGTACCTCGTCCGAGAGCGCGGCGGCGGCGGTCGCGATGATGATCAGCTCGAAGACGGCCCAGCCGAGGCACTGGAGCACGTTGAGCGTGGTGGGGAGGTAGGAGCCGCGTGTCCCGAGCGGAGCCCGGAGCAGCACCATGGCGGGCACGCGCGCGTCGGCTCCGATGAGCCCCGCCAGCCCGAGCAACAGGTTCCCGGCGACAGCCCCGATCACGATGGCGAGGAGGGCGGTCTTGAGCGAGAGGGCGGGTACGAGGAGAGCGCCCGCGACGATGACGAGCAGGCTCACCGACAGGTTGCCCCAGAGGAGCCCCAGGTCGAGGAGGCCGAGAACCCGCAGGCGCTCGGGGACGGGCTCGATGCTCACGGAGGAACCCATCGTTCCCCCGTGGGCTTCCTCCTTCAGCGCTCCGCTCGCCGGAACGCTGCGAGGCTGTGCTCGGGCAGAGCCCGGCTCCGCCGGCGGCACCATAGCGCGTCGCAATGGAAACCTCATGCTGCCTCCCTTCGCCGGCATGACCCGGATCAGGTACTACGGGTGTGATCTCAGCCCCGAACGGTCAGGGCACCCCGGTCTGGCCAGTCTACTGGACGCGCAGTTCCTACAATCGCAGGGTGGATGCTGCGCTCGAGCCCCTGTTCGAGACCGTCTCGGATCCCAACCGGCTGACGGAGTGGCGGAAGCTGGTGCTCGGGCGCTCGGCGAACGACGGCGGCTGGACGAAGCTCACCGCTGCGCCGGTTTCCTTGCGGGACGGGCCGGCCGTGCGCGTCGTTACGAAGGTCGGACGGCGGGAGGAGACCGAGCTGCTGGGACTCGACGCCTGGCCCGGCCGGCTGCGTGAGCTCGCATCCGGGAGGTTCGAGCGCGCACATGTCCAGTCTGCGTCCGCAGACTGGCACGCGCGTCTCGGCAAGCGGGGCAAGTGGCTCGTGACGCGGGGGAAGCCCTCAGCATCGATCAGCGAGCTGCCCGAGCACGATCGCGATCGGCACTATCCGCTGCCGCCGGACGAGGCGGAGGTACGCCGGCTGTTGATCGCGACGGGGCTGTTCAGCCCCCAGGGCAACCTGCGCGGGTCGTACGCCGGCAAGTACCGCCAGGTCCAGCATTACGTGGAGCTCCTCCGCCCGTTGCCGATCTGGGATGCCGTACGGCGTGAAGGCCGGCCACTCCGGATCGTCGACGCCGGTTGCGGTAAGGCGTACATGAGTCTCGCGCTGCATGTCTACGGAGCGCTCGAGGGCTTGCCCGTCGAGCTGGTCGGGCTCGACAGCGACCCGGAGGTGGTCGACAAGGTGCGGGCAATCGCTCGAGAGCTCGGGTACGAGCGAGCGCGCTTCGAGGCCACGGGCATCTGGGACTTCGCCGAGCGTGCGGAGGGGCCGGTCGACTTGCTCGTCAGCCTGCATGCTTGCGATACGGCCACGGACGAGGC
>JACCTQ010000027.1 GCA_013812265.1 Actinomycetota bacterium | reverse complement strand
CCGAGAACGACCACACGATCGTTCGTGCTCACAAACGGAGAGGGCGGGATTTGAACCCGCGACGCACCTTTCGGCACGTACGCGATTTCCAGTCGCGCTCCTTAGGCCGCTCGGACACCTCTCCAGGCAGCCCTAGCTTAGACGCGGTGGGCGTTCTAACCCCCGGCAACGGAGGAGACGTACGCCGCCACGTCCTGGATCTGTTGCTCGCTGAGGGTGTCCTTGAACGGCGGCATCACCCCGGCGCCGTTCGTCACACGATCGACCACCCTGTCGACGGGAGGTGAGGCCGCATCGAGGTTCGGGCCGACCGTGCCGGTCGCTCCCGCATCCGCAAGCGTATGGCAGCTACCGCACCCGCCGGCCGACAGGAACACGTCTTTGCCGGCAACGGGGTCGCCTGTGCCCTCGGTCGTCTCTGTCTCGGTGGTCTCCGTCACGGTGGTCTCCGTCTCGGTCTCGCTCGTTTCGGTGGTCGGCGCCGGCTCGGTCGGAGCAGGCTCGGTCGGAAGCGTCACGGTCGGCTCCCCCGGCTCGGTCTCCTGAGCGACCTCCTCGTGCTCCTCCCCCACCTCCGCGAGCAGGATCACGGCTGTCATCTGGACGACGAAGAGCACGATGCAGGCCGCGATGAACCAACCCAGGTACTTGGACGGGAACCCCGGGCGCGACCGCGGTACGACGAGCGCAACCACGAGGGCGAACACGATGAAGACGAGCGCGGAGGTGAGAAGGCCGATCTCGTAGCCGGTCAGCGCCAGCGGCCAATAAGACCAAGATGACACTGCCGAGGACGCTACCACGGTGCCAGGCGCCGAAAGATCGCTACTGCTCTAGGGGTGCCATGGTCAGCTCGTACGCCTCGAGCTGCTTCCAGTACAGCTCCGCCTGCTCCTTGTGGCCGGCCCAGACGATGGCCTGACCGGTCGAGTGGATCTTGTCCGCGAGCTGCATCCCGCGGTCGTAGGACACGCTCGGAAGAACGCTCGAGAGCGCGAACGCAACGCCCTGGAAGGTGTTGTGATCGTCGTTCCTTACGACAACGCGCCACGGCTTTCCGAGACCACCTCCCGTGCCCCGCGTGCGTCGCTCCCGAGGCGGCGTCATCGTCGCAGGCGCCATGCCAGGACCGTACCAAGGGCTGCGCTACCCTTACGCCCTCCCGGGCGCATAGCTCAGCGGGAGAGCGCTCGCTTCACACGCGAGAGGTCCCTGGTTCGATCCCAGGTGCGCCCACTCTCCCCAACTCGCAGAAATGGCTCAACTAAGCCGTTTCGAGCCCCTCTCCGGATCGCTGCGCCGTCGCGTGTCAGGTCCGTGTCAGATTTGGGGCGAGCTTGTGCCCTGCCTGGGCGCGTTTCGACCTCAACTTCTCCGCCCCAGGCCGAAGAAGTATGTATGGAAACCACTACATCCGCGCCCGGCCAGAGCTCGGCGGTGCAGGTGACGCTCACCTGGCCCCAGGCGTTCACAACGCAGATCGCGACTGCCGTCTCCGACCACCTGCAAGGCGGCGATTCGGCCCCCGCCCACTCGCCCTGGCTCGACGTCTCCGGCGCAGCCGACTACCTCTCGATGACGCCCGATGCGGTCAGGAAGGCCGCTCAGCACGGGCGCTTGCCGGCCCATCAGCCTTCGGGCGAAACACGCGCTACTTCTTCCGCCGAGACGAGCTCGACGCCTGCATTACCGGCGCCGAGAGGGATGCAGCGAGCGCCCGAAAGGCGCGCCGATGAGCGCATCCCAGGTTCGCCGTCAGCGCTCGCTCTCGGAAGAGCGCATGGAGAGGCGGCTTCGCGGCATGTTCAGCATCGCTTCCTGCCCGCATGTCAGATCCGTGTCAGAAGTGCTCGCCTCGGGCGGCCGCCACGATCGCCGCGAGCACCCCTCGAGTCGATGCCGACACGAAGCGCGAAGCGACGAACGAACTCGCCAAGTGGCGGGCGAGCATGCTCGAGCCCGAGGCGCACCCCGAGGAGGCTCCCGTGACGATCGCAGAAGCCGCCAAGGAGTTCCTGCGGCGCTTCCAGGCCCGGGTCGCCTCCGGTGAGCGAAGCCCGCGCACGCTCGAGCACTACCGCTGGGCGCTTCGCGAGTACCTTCTTCCTGCCTGGGGCGAGCGCGGGGTCGAAAGCATCCTCCCCGACGACGTCGTGGCGCTCAGCCAGTCCCTGCGCGACCAGGGCCGAAAGCCACCGACCCTTCGCGCCGTCGAAGCAACGGCGAGCCGGCTCTTCAGCTTCGCCGTTCGCCGCGGCTACATCCAAGCGAGCCCCTTCGCCAAGCTCGAGCGCGGCGAACGCGCCAGGGTCAGAAACGACGATCGCCGCGTCCTCTCGAACGACGAGGCTCGGCGCCTGCTCGAATACGCGGACGGACTCGTCGTTCGGACCCTGATCGCCACCCTCGAGGTTGTCCCGTAGCTCGTAGAACTTGAGGCGGCGGTCCCTCCGGCCTCGTCCGCTCCTTTGCGGAGCGTTCGGGGCGATCCGACGAAGATCAAAGGAGGAACCGCCGTGAAGGGCAACGTATCGCTCGCTCAGGCGAGCAATGAGGAGGTCGTGCTGCCGGCGCGCGTTCAGGAGGCGCTGGGGCAGCTGGTGGGGTCAGCGAAGGAGGGACTGCTCGCGCTCAGCGTCGGCGTCGGGCTGGGCGTGTTGGCCGAGCTCATGGAGGAGGAAGTGGTCGAGGTCGTCGGCGCGAAGGGCAAGCACAACCCCACTCGGGTCGCCGTGCGTCACGGACACGAGTCGGGCACGGTCACGCTCGGTGGCCGGCGCGTCCCGGTCGAGCGGCCGCGGGTCAGGAGCGCCGACGACCGCGGCGAGGTGCGGCTTGCGACCTACGAGCACTTCGCCGATCGCGATCTGCTCTCGCGGGTCGTGCTGGAGCGGATGCTCGCCGGCGTCTCGACCCGCCGCTACCGGCGCACGCAGGAGCCGGTCGGTGGCGAGGTCGAGCAGGCGGCGCGCTCGACGTCGCGCTCGGCCGTGTCGCGGACGTTCGTCGAGCGCACCCGCCGCGCGCTCGGTGAGCTGATGTCGCGTCGGCTGGAGGACGTGCGCCTGGCGGTGATGATGCTGGACGGACTCGAGCTGAAGGGGCGGACGAACATCGTCGCGCTCGGGATCACCACCGAGGGCGTCAAGATCCCGCTCGGGCTCTGGGAAGGCTCGACCGAGAACGCGACCGTCGCGACCGCGCTCTTGAGCGACCTCGTCGAGCGCGGCCTCGACCCCGAGCAGGGCATCCTGTTCGTGATCGACGGTGCCAAGGCGCTCAGGAAGGCGATCCGTGCCGTCTTCGACGAGGC
>JACCTQ010000009.1 GCA_013812265.1 Actinomycetota bacterium | reverse complement strand
GGAGGAGGAGGAGGAGACCCGCCCGTGTCGTCAGTAGAGCCGAAGTTCTGCGTCCAGTAGGCAGCGGCTCCGCCAACGCCGATCACGCGCCAGCTCGTGCTCTCGATGTTGGCCTTGTGACCGGGCGAATTGAGCCACCCCTGCATCACTGCTTCCGGGGACTGGAAACCGGCTGCGATGTTCTCTCCTGCTCCAGCCGAGTAGCCGCAGGCCTGAATGCGCTGAAACCAGCTGCGCGCCACGGGCGGCGCCGGATCGTCGTGGGCCATGTACCCGTACTTCGCCATGTGGCGCGACTTCCAGACGGCCGAGGCGCTCAGCGCTGGGGACACGCGAAGCGCGGGCAGCCCCAGGCCCGAGCGATGCTGGTTGACGAGATCCACAAGGCGTGCGGCGTCAGTGCGCTCGGCTGGCCAGTCCGCACCGGGTGTGCAATCGCCCACGAGGAGCGCGTACGCGCTGAAGTCGGCCGGTGCCGAGACAGGCGGGGGGCCAGCGGCCGTCGCGGGCGCCGCCAACGCGGCGAACGCAGCGAGGCACGCAAGCACTCGGATGATCGCGTGAGGCACGGAGCGGATGGTCATGATCGTCGGTTGTGGCGCCATGAAGACGCCGATCGTTGAACGCTTAGAGTAGGAGAGTGTAGCCCAGAAACCTCCGCTTTTCTCCTCCGTCCAGTAGGTTTGCCGCCGATGCGAGGAGGCCTGGTTTTCCTGTCTGCCGCACTGCTAGCAATGTCAGCGTGCGGCGGCAGCGCCACAGCCGAACCTACCGAGATCACGGGCGTGATCCTCTTCCTCGAGACGAACGCGGCAAGCGAGGTGACCGGATTCACGCTCAAGAAGCGTGACGAGACGTTCGAGATCTTGATTGCAGACGACGTCGAATACGGCTTCGAGCTCTCGCACCTGAATGCACACGTCGCGGAAGGCGATCCCGTACGCTGCAGGCTCGAGGAACGAGATGGGCGCCTGTACGCCCTGTCGATCGAGGACGCCCCGTAGCCGGCCCGAAGTCTCAGGTGACGCTTCGTCGCATCGTCCAGCACGGCCGACGGCCGACGGTTTCGTTTTCGGAAGTTAGGCTGGGGCAATGAGCATCCTCTCTTCGCAGCTCGCGCGCGAGTCACCGGGTTTTGCCGATAACCGCGGACGAATGGAGGCGCTCGTCGCTGAGCTGCGCGAGCGGACGGAACTCGTGGCCCGCGGAGGCGGGGAGCGGGCGGTCGAACGTCATCGCTCACGCGGCAAGTTGCTCGCCCGAGACCGGATCGATCGCCTCGTCGACCCAGGGACCGCCTTTCTCGAGCTGAACGCGCTCGCTGCCTGGGAGATGTACGACGGCGCCGCCCCGGGCGCCGGAATCGTCACCGGAATCGGGGTCGTCGAGGGCCAGGAATGCGTCGTTTTGGCGAACGACGCCACCGTGAAGGGCGGCACCTACTTTCCGATGACGGTCAAGAAGCACCTGCGCGCCCAGGAGGTAGCGGAGCAGAATCACCTTCCATGCATGTACCTGGTGGATTCAGGAGGCGCCTTCCTGCCTCTCCAGGCAGACGTTTTCCCCGATCGAGACCATTTCGGCCGCATTTTCTTCAACCAGGCGCGGATGTCGGCGAAGGGAATCCCGCAGATCGCTGCGGTCATGGGCTCCTGCACGGCGGGCGGCGCTTATGTGCCCGCGATGAGCGACGAGACGATCATCGTGAAGGGAACAGGGACAATCTTCATCGGCGGACCGCCGCTGGTGCGCGCCGCGACAGGGCAGGAAGTGAGCGCAGAGGAGCTGGGCGGCGCCGACGTCCATACGCGGCAGTCGGGGGTCGCCGACCACTTCGCCTCGAGTGACGAGCACGCGCTCGCCTTAGCGCGCTCCATCGTTCGCCATCTGCACCGGCGAAAGCAAGTTCCCTGGCCCGTGGCCGAGCCCGAGCTCCCCGTCGCCGATCCGGACGAGCTCCACGGGTTGATCCCCGAGGATTACCGCCGTCAGCTCGACGCTCGGGAGGTGATCGCGCGCATCGTCGACGGAAGTCGCTTGCACGAGTTCAAGCCTCGCTACGGCGAGACACTCGTGTGCGGCTTCGCGCGCATCGAGGGCTACCCGGTCGGGATCCTTGCCAACAACGGCGTCCTCTTCGCCGAGTCGGCGCAGAAGGGAGCGCACTTCATCGAGCTCGCCTGCAAGCGGCGGGTTCCGCTCGTCTTCCTCCAGAACATCACCGGCTTCATGGTCGGGAAGGAGTACGAGGCCGGCGGCATCGCCCGCGACGGCGCCAAGCTCGTAATGGCCGTCGCGTGCGCCGAGGTACCGAAGTTCACAGTCGTCGTCGGCGGCTCGTTCGGCGCCGGCAACTACGCGATGTGCGGCCGGGCCTACGAGCCTCGGCAGCTGTGGATGTGGCCGAACGCGCGCATCTCGGTGATGGGCGGAGAGCAGGCGGCCACGGTCCTGACAATGGTCGGAGACGCAGATCCCGGCGAGATCCGCGCCAAGTACGAGGCCGAGGGGAACCCCTACTACTCGACCGCCCGCCTCTGGGACGACGGCATCATCGACCCGCTCGATACCCGTCGCGTGCTCGCGCTCGGAATCTCGGCCGCGCTCAACGCACCGATTCCGGAGACCGATTTCGGCGTCTTTCGGATGTAGACATGCTCGTTCGCTTCGTCCTCTGGAACCTGGCCGACTCGAAGACGACGATCGAGGAGCTACGGCGCTATCTGCGTGACGAGTCGGTCGATGCGTTCGAGGAGGTGCCCGGCCTGCGCTTCAAAGCCTGGATCTCGGATGAGCTGACGGAGCGCTGGGGCGCCGTGTACGTCTGGGAGTCGCGCGAGGCTGCCGAGCAAGTGCTTCCGAGCCGCGCCCGGGAGCTGATCGGCAAGGATCCGGATATCGGCGAAGAGTTCGACGTCGAGGCGACGATCGAAGGGGAGTTCGAGCTGTTCGAGTTGTCGCGGCGCGGCCTCGCATTCGAGTCCTAGGGTCAGACCCTGATTTTCGGCCCTCGCGGCGACCGCGCCACCGGCTCGAGCGCCGAAAGGGACACTGGCTGGCGCGGCGCCGGTCGCTACAGCACGACCGTCTCGGGAAACAGGCTCTCGCCGCCGAAGCGCTCCAGCCGGTACGCGGAAAGGGCGAAGCTCGACTCGCCGTCGAGGAGCTCTTCTGCGACTGCCGCGCCCACCGCGGGTGCCTGCATGAAGCCATGCCCTGAGAACCCGCAGGCGACGTACGTCCCATCCGCCACCCACCCGATGATCGGATGAGCGTCCGGGGTCATGTCGTAGAGCCCCGCCCAGGTGCGGGCAACCCGGGCCCCCTCAGCCGGCGGATAGCGCCGGTGTAGCCGCCGCAGCCAGTCCTCGACGAGCGCCTCGTCGACTTCTTCCCGCGCACCCCAGCGCGCCGTGGGCTCGCGCATGGCCAGGATCAGCCGGTCGCCGCGACGCCGAAAATGGAACCCGGTGTCGCCTTCGACCGTCATCGGAAGCGCGGCCGGGAGGCCTCGCACCGGCGTCGTCTCCACCAGCTGTCGACACAGCGGCCGGATCGGCAGCTCGACGCCGTAGGCGGCCGCCACGCCTGCGGAGTCCGCGCCGCACGCAAGCACGAGCAGGTCGGCGTCGAGCGCCGTCGCGTCCGTCCATTCGCGCACCTCGACTCCCCGGGCCGCCGCGCGGGCCACGAGCTCGTGAGTCACTGCGGCGGGATCGGCGACGCCGTCCTCGGCGCAGAAGACCGCTCCGAGAACATCGGAGGTCTCCAGACCGGCGACAAGCGAGGGGTCGACGCGCTCCACCGGCACTCCGAGTCCCTGCTGCAAGACCCGCCGCTCCTCGAGCTCCACGAGGCCGGACTCCGTGGTGGCCAGGAACAGGTATCCGACCTGGTCGAAGAGCGGCGAGCCGAGCTCCTGGAAGAGCCGGACGCTGGCCTGAGCCAGTCGTACCTCCGGAGCCGTCGAGAACTGCTGCCGGACACCGCCCATGGCCTTGCCGGTCGCGCGGCCGGCGATGCCGCCCAGATCCGCGAGGACAACATGTCTGGTTCCGCGTAGCGCGAGGTGATACGCGATCGAGGCGCCCACCATCCCCGCACCGGCGATGACGATGCGGGGCACCGTTCAGGACGATTCGAGCCAAGCGTCGAGCTCGACCCGCTCGCTGTCCGTAAGGCCTCGCAGCGGTGCGCGCACGTCCTCGCGGATCGGGACGCCGCATCGCGCGAGCACCCTCTTCAAGGCCGCGTGGAACGGAAACCGCTCCAGCCCCTTGCGCAGCCGGTCGAGGCGCGCCGTTCCCAGCTCGCTCGGCTCTCGCACCACGCGCGCGACCACGTCCGGATATGCGCCCGCTAGTCCCGAGACCGCACCAGCCGCCCCCAGGCCAAGCGCGCGCACCACGAGCGCCTCGGCGCCCACGAAGATGTCGAGGTCCGGCAAGAGGTATGGCTCGAGCCGCTCGAACGGGGCATCGGAGACCTTCAGGCCTCGCAGGTTGGGCGCCGTCTCGCGCAGTCGCTCGATCACGGCGATCGGGATGGCATATCCGCTGCGGGCAGCGAACTCGTACGCGTAGAAGGGAAGCGGTGCGCACGCGCGCGCCGCCGCGAGCAGGTGATCGTGAAGGGCGTCGGCGTCGAGCAGAAAGTACGGGGGAGCGATCACCGCGACCGCGTCCGCTCCGATCTCCGCCGCGTGGGCGCTGAGCGCGACGGTGTCGGCGGTCGTCTGAGCTCCGCAATGCACCGCGACCGAGACCCTGCCCGCCGCCGCTGCCAGGTAGAGCTCGGCCACCCGGCGCCGCTCGGTCGTCGAGAGCAGCACGCCCTCACCCGTGGTGCCGAGGGCCAGCAGCCCATCCAGCCCGCCGGCGACGAGGTATTCGCAGTAGGGAGCTATCGCCTCCTCGTCGAGCGCGGCTCCTCGGCCGGTAAGGGGCGTGACCGCCGCCGCGATCGCGCCGCGGAGCGCTCGGTGGTGGGGCGAGCCCTGCCGTTCGACCGCCTGGAATCGCTCCGCCGTCACGGTTGAAACCGTACTCTGCGCTCCGATGAGCGGCCTTCGGATCGAGCGCGACGGTGATGTTCTCCGTATCAATCTGGCGCGCCCAGAGCAGCGGAATGCCTTCGACGCCGCTCTCATCGCCGAGCTGGCGGAGGCGTTCGTCGACGTCGGGCGCGTCCGTGCGGTCGTGCTCGCCGGTGATGGACCTAGCTTCTCGGCGGGCGCGGATGTCGAGTGG
Organism: Actinomycetota bacterium; assembly: GCA_013812265.1. Lineage (GTDB taxonomy): Bacteria > Actinomycetota > Thermoleophilia > Gaiellales > Gaiellaceae > JACCTQ01. Next base: position 99 of record JACCTQ010000009.1, on the reverse strand, counting down.
ATGCGGTCCTCGGTGGACCTCTCTTACGAGGAGAACATCCGGGACGCCATGGGGCTTCACCGGATGCTGGAGGCGATCCAGCTCTGCCCGGCCCCCGTG